>RFOC01000170.1 GCA_009926815.1 Planctomycetota bacterium | reverse complement strand
CACCTTGCCGCTCTTGGCGGTGTCCACCACCATCTCGCCCAGATCCAGCGGGTCCGGTTCGCAGCGGAGCACGGGCTGGGTGGCTTCGCCGGTCGAGGGCGGCATGCCCTGCCCTGGGATCATCCCGTCTCCGGGCGCCACCTGCGGCTCCGAGTTCAGCGACTCAATCGGAACCATGCCGTTCCCGCCCTTGGGCCCCATGGGCCGGTTGGGCGCCACGATCGGCTTGCCCGGCGTGGCGGGCGTGGCTGGCGGCTGCTGAGCGAGGGCCGGGCTCAGAAGGAGTCCGGCGACAAGGGTGGAGATCATGGGTCGGAGCATCGTTGGCTTCCTTAGGAGGCGAGATCCCGGAAGTCTATCCGGTGGGTTCTCATCGGCCCGCACACGCCCGGTCCTGAAGCCGGGTTCGAAGGGATTGGCCAAAGCCGGCATCGCCGCCCCGGCTGCCCCGTACACTCGCCCCGTCATGAGCACCCCCACTGCGTTGCCTGAGCACCAGAATCGCCCGCACATCCGCAATTTCCAGCCGCTGGGCATCGAGCAGGAGGGAAAGACCATCGTTCTGCTCCGTGATCCTTCCGCCCTGGCCCAGGAATCCATGGGGGTGGTTCCGCAGGTCCTGCCCCTGGTGCTGCAGTTCCAGGGCCGCGAATCCCTGGAGGAGATCTCGGAGCGGACCAAGGCGCCCATGGACATGCTCCGTCAGCTGGTCGCCCGCATGGATGAACTGGGCCTGCTCTGGGGACCTCGCTTCGAGGAGCTGGAGCGCGTCGCCAAGGCCAAGGTCGAGTCCGCGGGCCACTTCCCGGCTTCATGCACGCTGGGGCTGGGAGATGCCACCAAGGGCGCCGAGGTGCTGGGCAAGTTCCTTGCCGAGGCCGAGGATCCCGAGATCGAGGGCGAGGTCATCGGCCTGGTCGCGCCGCATCTGGACTACCAGCACGGCGTCCTCCAGTACGCCTCGGCCTACCGGGCGCTCCGGCCCGATCAGCGGCCCGACCGTGTGGTGGTGCTGGGCACGAACCACTTCGGCATCGGCGATGGCGTGGTGATGAGCGAGTTCGGCTTCGCCACCCCCATGGGCACGGCTCATCCGGACAAGGGTGTCCAGGCGTTCCTGGAGAGCGCGCTCGGACGCAAGCGGCTGTACGCCGATCAGATGGACTTCCTGGGCGAGCATTCCGTGCAGCTGCATCTGCCCTGGATCCAGCACCTGTATGGCGAAGTTCCGGTGATCGCGGCGCTGATTCCCGATCCGCTGCGGCCCATGGTGGCCGATGACGGCGCCCGCGCGACCACGGAGGAATTCGTGAAGGCCATGCGGACGGGGCTCGGTGAACTGGGTGGACGCACGCTCTTCGTGAGCAGCGCCGATCTCAGCCACGTGGGTCCGCAGTTCGGCGATCCGGGTCCGGTGAACGACCAGGTGGCGTCGCAGGTGGAGCAGCTCGATCGCGAACGGCTCAAGCTCTTCTGCGGTGCCGACGCCGAGCGTTTCGAGGCCCCCTTCCGTGCCCAGAGCAACCCCAGTCGCTGGTGCAGCCTTGGGAACATGGCCAGCACGCTCCGGATCGCCACGCCCTCGGCCGTGGAGCTCATCGACTACCGGCAGCTTCGCGACACCAATGGGGCTGCCCTGATCTCGAGCGCTTCCATGGCGATCCTGGCCTGACGGACCCCAATGAAAAGAGCCCGCCGCAGACGTGCCGCGGCAGGCTCCTCGTGGGGGGCTTGGTTGGGACCGATTCAGGAAACCGGTTCCATGCTTGATACGGCCACCGGACAAGCCCGGATTCCATCGGTTCCCGGAATTTCCAAAAATCCCTACGTTCCTCCCGGCAGCCCCAGTCGCCCCATGACCGCCTTCAGATCCGCCCAGACCTCCCCTCGGGTCTTGGGGGTGTAGTTCCGCAGCAGGTACGCGGGGTGGTAGGTGGGCATGACCGGAATGGGATCGGTGCCGCTTCCCGGCACGCTCCAGGCGGCCCAGACGCCACGCAATCGCGTGATGCCCTCCTCGGTGGCCAGCAGCAGCTTGGTGGCAGGGCCGCCCAGCGTGACGATCACCTCGGGGCGGATGATCCGGATCTGCTCCATCAGGAAGGGACCGCAGCCATCGATCTCGTGCTGCAGGGGTGTCCGATTGTCGGGAGGACGGCTCTTCAGGACATTGGCGATGTAGACCTGCTCGCGGCTCAGGCCCATGGCCGAGATCATCTCGTCAAGCTTCTCCCCCGCTCGCCCCACGAACGGTCGTCCCGTCCGGTCCTCCTGCTCCCCCGGGGCCTCGCCGATGAACATCAGGCGAGCCGTGGGGCTGCCCTCGCCAAAGACGGTCTGCGTGTGTCCCTTGGCGGTGGTGCAGTGCGGACATTCCGCGTCGTGACGCTTGCGCAGTTCCGCCAGCGCGGCGCCGCGTTCGCTCGAGTGGACGGGCCTGGCCACGATGGGCGCCGCCACGGCGACCACGGCGACAGGCGCGGAAATGCGTGCCGGGGCCTCGGTCGGCGGACGCGACGCGGCCACCGCGGGTGGCGTGCCGGACTGCGCGGCACGAGCGTCGCGCCACCGCGGCGCGGTGCGGAGGCCCATGGCCAGATCGGCCTGGCGAAGTCTTTCCGAGGGATCCATCACGGTGCTCCTTGCGGTGCCGGCACGTCAAGCGCAAGCACGGCCACGCCGGCGACCGCGATGATCGCACCCGTGAGTGCCCGTGTCGAGATGGGTTCCTTGTGCAGGATTCGGCTCACCGGAAGGATGAACACGGGCACCAGCTGCGTGAGCGTGGCCGCCACCCCCACGGGCAGTCGCTCGGTGGCCACCATGCTGCAGTAGACCCCCATCAATGGACCGGTGAGCACGCCCAGAGCCATGGGAGGCATGGATCGACGCAGCGCACCCGCAGGCCTGGGCTCTCCTCGCCACATGGCCCACAGCCCCAGCGGCAGAAGCGTGATCGCCGCGGCGTCCATGCGCCACACCAGCGCCCCCAGCGGCGTGAGGCCTCGATCGAGCCCCTGCTTGCTCAGGACCACGCCGATGGCCTGACAGGCCGCGGCACCCAGACCCAGCCACAGTCCGCGTCGAAGCACCTGCGAGGACACGTGCGGCCCCGCGCCGCCACGGCCCAGCGCCACCCAGGCCACGCCCGCGGTGGTGATCAGCATGCCCAGCACGCCCATGCGTCCCATGCCCTGACCAAATCCCACGAAGGCGATGGCGGCGGCCATGCTCGGGGCCAGCGTCATCAGCAGCGCGATGAAACGAGGCCCCATGAGCACGTAGGCGCTGAAGAGGAACTGGTCACCGATGGTCAGGCCCACGATGCCGCTGGCGATGAGCCACATCGGCGCGCCAGCCTGCCCCACGGGCAGCGGTGATCCGGTGGTGAGCAGATGCAGCGACGTCAGGATGACCGCGGCGGCGGCGGTGCGCAGCAGGTTGAGGCGCGTGGCGCCGATGTGGCGCACGGCAGCCGTGAAGGAGAGGCTGGAGACGACCCAGAGGGCCGACGTGGCCAGGCCTGCGAGTTCGCCGACGCGATGATCGAGCAAGTCGGCTCAGCCGCGCGACGGCTTGGCCTTCTTCGGGTCGCTCATCTCGAACATGGACTGCGTTCGCAGCACCATGCCGCAGTCGCTCCGCAGGTGGTAGCCCTGCACGTGCACCGCGTTGAGGTAGCGCTGGATGTCCAGCAGCGACAGGTTGGGCCGCCCCTGATCGTCGTTCCACTGGGTCATGATGCAACCGCGGTCGCGACCGTGGGAGAGCATCTCCCGATACGTGCCGGTGTAGAGATGCTCGCTGAGCGTCTCCGTCTGCAGCGTCATGACGTAGTTCAGGTTGTCGCCGAACTTCTCGTCGAACTCGCGCTCGCCGGCGCAGGGCATGGTGGTGACCAGCCCCTTCTCGGGCAGGTTCTGGCCGCCCTCGAGGACCACCTCGCACACGCAGAGTTCGCCGAACTGGAAGCGTCCGGCGTGCCCACCCTTGAAGATCCAGCCCTCGAACTCGTACTGCGGATGCTCCAGGCGCGTGCGTGCCTCGATCTGGAAGAATTCGGGGTGCACCGCCTTGCGGTACACGAGAAGCGAGTAGGCCTGAAGGCTGCTGGTCTTGGGGGCGCTCATGCGGTCTCCGTGGTGCGTGTCATTCGGCATCCTGCCACACTCCCCCCGGCCAACGGACCTTCCGTTCTGGCCCGGGGAGCGATGACAAGCCCCGATTGTCGCGGTGTTGGGGCAAAGTTCAAGGGAAAAGCGGCGATTTTGCCCCTGGACCGCTCCAACACCTGGAAAAAGCGGCACGGCGGGCCCTGGGGACCCGCCGCCGCTGAGCGTGGAAATAAGCCGGATCCTGTGCCGGCCGAAGCCGGTGGTGACCATTTCTCTCTGGACCGCCGTTGCCGACGGCCTCGAAGCACGCGACCCGCCCCAGACCCGCGGACCACGGGCGCCGGTTGCCCGGCGGGGCTGCTTGCGCTTGCACGCGGTGGGGTTTTCCGTGCCCCCGCCGTCGCCGGCGGAGCGGTGCGCTCTTACCGCACCTTTTCACCCTTGCCACGCACCCTTGCGGGCCGTTCGGCGGTTCCTTCTCTGTGGCACTGTCCCGGGCCCTCAGCTGGGCCGGTGGCCATTCGCCATCACCGTGTCCTGTCGTGTCCGGACTTTCCTCGCCCCTGGCCATGGGCCAGAGGGGCGATCACCTATCCACGC
>RFOC01000169.1 GCA_009926815.1 Planctomycetota bacterium | reverse complement strand
TTCCCGGGCATGGAGATCCTGAAGGTGCTGCCGTTCCGGGTCACGCGCAACGCCGAGATCGAGCCCGACCAGGAGGACGCCGACGACCTGCTCGAGGCCATCCAGCGACAGCTGCGCGAGCGCCGCTTCGCGCGCGTGGTTCGGCTGGAGATCGCCGCGGGCGCCAACCCTCGCATCCTGCGCTTCCTGACCGAGGAACTGCAGATCGACCCCGAGGACATCTACGAGACCACGGGCGTGATCGACTACGGCGCGCTCAACGAGATCGCCGACCTGGACGGCGTTGACCTGCACTGGCCCAAGTGGACGCCGCTGGCGCCGCGCGGCCTGGAGGACGAGCAGGACGACATCTTCGCGGCCATCCGCCAGGGCGACCTGCTGGTGCACCACCCGTACGAGTGCTTCCATGCCAGCGTGGAGCGGTTCATCGAGCAGGCCGCCAACGATCCCAAGGTGCTCTGCATCAAGCAGAGCCTCTACCGCACCAGCGGCGACAGTCCCTTCGTCAGCAGCCTGATCCGCGCCGCCGAGGCCGGCAAGCAGGTGGCGGTGCTGGTGGAGCTTCGGGCTCGCTTCGACGAGGCCCGCAACATCCTCTGGGCCCGCAAGCTCGAGGACGCCGGCGTGCACGTGGCCTACGGCGTGGTGGGCCTGAAGACGCACACCAAGACCGCGCTGGTGGTCCGGCAGGAGCAGGGGGGCATCCGCTGCTACGGCCACATCGGCACCGGCAACTACAACAGCAAGACCGCTCGCCTGTACGAGGACCTGGGCCTGCTCACCTGCGATCCCGAGATCACCGAGGATCTCACCGGTCTCTTCAACTACATGACCGGCCGAAGCCGCCAGCGCGACTACAAGCGGCTGCTCGTGGCGCCCTTCGCCATGAAGAAGCGGTTCCTGGAGCTGATCGACCGCGAGATCGAGCTCTCGAAGTCCGGCCGTCCGGGTCGCATCGTGGCCAAGATGAACCAGCTTGAGGATCGCGGGGTCATGGATGCCCTCTACCGCGCCAGCCAGGCGGGCGTGCAGGTGGATCTGGTGGTCCGCGGCTTCTGCTGCCTGCGTCCGGGCGTGCCGGGCCTGAGCGAGAACATCCGGGTGCGCAGCGTGCTGGGCCGCTTCCTGGAGCACAGCCGCATCTTCTGGTTCCAGAACGGTGCGGCGGACCCGCTCGATGGCGACTTCCTCATCGGCAGCGCCGACTGGATGTACCGCAACCTGCAGACCCGCGTGGAGGCGGCCACGCCCGTCTCGCAGCCCGCGCACCGCGCCCGGCTCTGGGAGGTGCTGCAGACCTGCCTGGAGGACCGCCGCCAGGCCTGGCAGATGCACCCCGATGGCACCTACACGAAGGTGCCGTGGCACGATCTGGCCGCCTCGGATCCTCGCGCGGTGGGTGTGCACCAGCGACTCATGCAGCTGGCCCTGGAACGGCACACGGTGGGCGTGCGCGAGGGTCGTCCCTCCTGATCCGGTCGATCAGCCCGCGCTGGGCACGCTGCCGCCCTGGCCCATGCCCTGGCCTCGGCCGTCGAAACTGGTCGACGGTCGGTTCAGGCCCAGGTCATAGAGCATCTGGCTGAAGCGGGTGGGTTCCAGGTAGCGGATCCAGCCGTTCACGCTCCACGCGGCATCCGCCCCGGGAGCGTCCGCGCTGGACACCACCGCGGGGATGGCGGTCAGGATGCGGCTCTCGGGTGGCACCGTGATGGAGGCCACCCACACGCCCGAGTACACGGTGCGGCCCCGGACCTGCAGGCTGTAGTCCCAGGTGTCCAGCCGGATCGGCACGCCGGAGGGGTTCTGGATCTCCAGTCGCACCGCCACCTCGGCCGTCTGATCGCTCCGCTCCACCACATCCACGCCGGTCACGCGGATGCCCGGGGGCGTGCTGCAGCCGACGAGGGACGCTGACGCCAGCATGCCGCAGGCGATGAGGGGGTTCCGCGAAGGCACGCAGGGAATGTAGCGTTCCGGGGGTTGAGGCATCGCATCGCGACCATCCTTGTTGCCCTCCTGGCGTCGGGTTCCGTGCTGCGGGCCCAGGAATCCGCGCCGGTCACCGTGGATGCCAGTCCCTCGGCGGCGCAGCTGCTCGATCAGGCGGGGTCGGCGGTCGCCAAGGGGCCGGCCGAGGCGGCCCGTCTCGCCCAGGAGGCCGTCGACCGCTTCGCGGGCAAGCTGGTGCCATGGCCACCCGAGCCCGATCGCTTTCGACCCGTGGAACTGGCGGTGCCGGAATTCCTGAAGGCCCACCCCGATGTTCTTGCGAGGTGGTTGGCCAGCGAGGGGCCCGTCGCGCAGCGGCAACTCGAGGAGGGCCAGCTCCTGGCCGTGGCCCGGTTTCGGCCACTGGCGCCGGCTGCGGTGCCCGCCATGCTTGGCTTGGCGCAGTCGGCGCTCGATGCGGGTCGCACCTCGGAGGCCTGGGGCTGGATCGAGCGCGTGCTCGTGCATCCGGACCTGCGCGATGAGGACCGGACTCGCGTGGAGGCCGTTGGGCGGGTCATCGCCGCGCGCTGGGCTGGGGTGCCCGACGCTCCGCCCGCAGTCGCCCCAGCCGGAGGTGCGGCCACATGGCAGCCGCTGTGGAGCCAGCCGCTGAACTCCGCGTGGATCGCCAGCCGCGCGATGGGCCTGGAGACGCAGTCCGCGACCCAGCTTCGGCAGGTCGCCGCGGCCGATGGCTCGGGTCTGCTCGCCACGCCGACCTTCCGGGATGGCGCGCTGCTGGTGGCCGATGGCATGCAGGTCACCGCGATGGAGCGATTCAGCGGGAGCGTGATTTGGGCCCGCGAAGTGGTCCGGTCCGAGGAGCCGCCGGCGGGTCCCATGGGCGATGTCGCCGCGGTCGTGGTCGCGGGTGAGCGGCTGCTGACCCTGCCGGGGTACGCCATGAGCGAGCAGCGATGGATGTCCCCGGCCATCCTCGAGCTTGACGCGGCCACCGGTGAGCGGATCTGGGATCTTCGGCTGGATCGTCTGCCCTTCGAGGCGATGGAGGAGCTCTTTCCGCACGGTCGTGGCGTGATGCTGGACGACGTCGCGGTGGTCCAGGCCCGCAAGAGCAACAGTCGCCTGGAGAGCGCCGCCTGGCTGCTTGGCGTGGATCGGCCCGAGGAACGCCTTCGATGGATGGTGCCGCTGGGAGCGGCGGGTGGACTCCGACTGGCCGCCTCCCGACCCCTGGGTTCGCCAGCGTCGCTTGGCGGTGATGTCGTGGCCGCCTCGAGCCTGGGTGTCGTGGCCAGGGTCGGTGCCGGGCTTGGGTCGGTCAAGTGGCTCCGTCGCTGGCCGCCGCCCATTCGTGAACCACGCGACAACGCGCCGCCGTGGCAGCTGCCCTCGCCGGTCGCGGATGATCGGCTGGTGGCGTGGATCACGCCCGATGCGGCGTCGATGGTGGGTCTGGATCCCGCCGACGGTCGGACGCTCTGGACGCGGCCGATCGGCGTGGACACGCCGTCGGGATTGGTGCGGACGCTGCTGCTCGATCGCGATCGTCTCTACGCGATCGGCGAGGATGTGGTGGCGGTTCCGCGATCGGATCCGCAGGCCAGCCTCTGGCGGCTCTCGGAGCGGTTGGGCGAGGCCAGCCCGGTGCGCGGCGAGGTCGCCCTGGGGACGCTCGATGACGGATCGATGGCGCTGGTGGTGCCCACCTCCAGTCGCGTGCTCCTGGTCTCTCCCGTCGATGGCAGCCTGATCGCCCAGTTGCCCATCGAGACCGGTGGAGGCAACACGGCGCTGCAAGGGGGTCAGCTTGCGGTGGTGTCCGGTGACCGCGTCACGCTGGCCATGCCCGGCGAGCAGGGCGAGCGACTGCTCCGCCAGCGGCTTGCCGAGCGACCCGATGATCCTCGACGCGGCCTGGCGCTCATCGAGTTGGGTCGGGCATGGAAGCGAGGCGAACTGATGGTCGATGGCGCCACGGCCACCGCGCGGGCGCTGGGGGCGATGGGGGATGCCGAGGCGACTTCGGTCCGAGCGGAGGTGGTGCAGCGGCTCCTGGATCCGGCCGTGCTGGAGACCGTGGGCTCCGCGCAGGCCGATGGACTGCTGGTGCTGGCCGGCGAGCTGGCTCGCACGCCGGCGCAGCGTGCCGCGGTCAGCCTTCGGCAGGGCGATCGGGCGATCGCGGAGCGGCGTGGAGCAGCGGCAGCCGAGATCTACCGAAGGGTCTGGAGCGATCCCGAACTCGCTGCCGCCCTGCTTCCGGTCTCCGCCGACCGCCAGGTGGCCGCGGGCCAGCTGGCGCTGGCGGGTCTTGCTCGGCTGGACCCGGCCGATCGGCAGTCATCGCTCCAGGCGGGCCTCGCCGCGATGCGCTCCCCGGACGCGAAGGACCGGGCCTCGCGCTTCCTCCAGCTGACCCGCATCGCGGGCTCGCGGACGCTGCTCGAGCCGAACCTGGTCGATCTTCCCGTCCGCACCGAGGGTTGCGAGGCCGAGGTCATCGCGCGCATCGGTCGTGCACCGATCGGAGAGGCGATGGCGAACTGCGGGCCGCTGCAGCCGGAGGTTCGCTCGCTGCCCGGCACGCTGCTGGATCAGCAGACCGCGGCGCTCACGGATCCGCCGCGAGACTTCGCGCTCCTCCGCGAGCCGGCGGCCCTGGTCTGTCGCGGCGGTCCCGCCATGCAGGAGCGATGGCGGGCGCCCTTCGAGGACCGGGCCACCAACATCCTGGCCTGGTCGCCCGCGATCGCGCTCTGGAGTCCGCTGGGCCAGCGCGA
>RFOC01000168.1 GCA_009926815.1 Planctomycetota bacterium | reverse complement strand
CAGGGCCACGGTGGTGACCACCTTGCCCAGGGCCTGCGAGCGGATGGAGATCGAGAGCGCCCGGAGATCCATGTCGGGGCCGCAGCGCACCAGCTGACGGCGTCCATCGGCCTGGACCACGTCGGTGGCGCAGGTGTCCAGGTCGTCGCCGCACGTGACCTCCACCACCCGGGGGAACGCCTCGGTCACGTCCTCGAACAGGGCTCGCCGCACCATGTCGGGCACCTCACCCTGCGGCGCCGAGACCACCATGATGTCGGAGCGACGCGCCAGGCGCATGAGATCGGACCAGACCAGCACGCGGCCGTTGCTTCCGTTGAACATGGCCAGGTCGCGAGGGGCCTCCGTCCGGTCGGGCAGCGCGGTCGAGAACTGCACGGGGCTGCCCCAGGGCTCGCCCATCTCGTGCGATCCGGTGCAGCCCGCGAAAGGGCCGAGAAGAAGGCAGGCCAGGACCGGGAAGGCTTTCATCCCGTCCAATGTGTCCGGAATCGTCCGGGGGGTCAACCGGATCGTCCATCGCCGGGTGGATTTGTCGCAATCCCCGGGATCGCACTGGCCCCGAGGCCGATCCGGAATAACTTGGTGACGTGACCCCACGCCACGCCGCCATCGCCGTTGCCGCGCTGTCCTTGGCCATGCTGGGTTCGGGCGTGCCCCCTCTGGAGGCGCCGCCGCCCGAGATCGAGCTTGCGCCCGATGGCGAGCCCGTGGAGCGGTTCGATGGCCAGGTGGTGGTGCGGCTGCTGGTTCGCAACGGCGCCGACATGATGCTCGTGGGACAGCTCTCGAACGATCCATGGACGCACGGACCGGCGGTCGGCGCGTGGAGCGACTGGCGGATGGACCGCTCGGATCTGGATGCGCTGCGAGCCGCCGGCATGGCGTTCGAGGTGATCATCCCGGACCTGCAGTCGCTGGTGCAGGCGGAACGCGAGCGATTGGCACGGCCGCAGCCCAAGACCACCGCCTGGTTCTCCGACTTCAAGAACCTGGCGGCCATCAACACCCGTCTGGACGAGCTGGTGGCGCTGCGTCCGGACATCTGCTCGATCGTGCAGGCGGGCAGCAGCATCCAGGGCCGGCCGATCCGCGGCCTGCGCATCTCGCGGCACGCCGCCGGCACGCAGGTGCCCGCCTTCCTGTTCACCGCCACGCTGCATGCCCGCGAGTGGGCGGTGCCCATGACCGCCATGTGGTTCGCCGACCGTCTGGTCGAGGATGACGGCACCGACGCTCGCCTGACCGCGATCGTGGACGCGAGCGAGATCTTCATCTTCCCCGTGATGAACCCGGATGGCTACGAGTACAGCTGGACCACGAACCGCCTGTGGCGGAAGAACAGGCGCCTGAACAGCGGCGGAAGCTACGGCGTGGACCTGAACCGCAACTGGGCCACCGGCTGGGGTGGATCGGGTTCGAGCGGCACGCAGAGCAGCGACACCTATCGCGGCACGGCGGCGTTCAGCGAGCCGGAAACCGCGGGGCTGCGTGACTTCGTCACCCCCCGGACCAGCATCGCGGGCCACATCGACCTGCACAGCTACAGCCAGATCCTGATGTGGCCCTACAGCTACACCAGCGCCTTGCCGCCGGAGTCGGCCACCTACACGCGGGTGAGCACCGCCATGGGCAATGCGCTGAAGGCGATCAACAATCGCGCCTACACCGTGGGCAACAGCTGGCAGGTCTACGGCGCCACGGCGGGCTGCATCGAGGACTGGACCAGCACCACCACGGGTGGCATGGGCTGGTGCACCGAGGTCCGCGACACCGGCAGCTACGGCTTCGTGATGCCGGCCAGCGAGATCCTGCCCAACGCGCGGGAGAACATGGCCAGCGCCACCACCATGATGGAGGAGCTGCTCAAGGCCAGCACCGTCACGCTGGTCAGCGGACCGGGCGCTTCCATGGCCACGGGCGCGGCCACCCCGGTGAAGGTCACGGTCACGGCCAACTGCGGCTCGCTCATCGCCGGCAATCCGGTGCGCCTGAAGTGGAAGGTGAACGGGGGCGCCGTGCAGACCGCCAACATGACGCTGGCTTCGGGGCAGTGGGGGTCCAGCATCCCGGCCACCGCCTGCGGCAGCACGGTGAACTGGTGGGTGGAAGCCGAGACCAACTTCAGCGTCACGCGATGGCCCTCGAACGATCCCCGCCTGCCCCGGACCACCGCGACGGCGGCCTGCGCCGTGCCGGGCGACCTGGATGAGAATGGCCTGGTGGATGCCGGCGACATCGGCGTGCTGCTGCTCCGCTTCGGCACCGCCGACGCGACCGCGGACCTGGATGGCAGCGGCACCGTGGATGCCGGGGACATCGGCGTGCTGCTCCTGCTCTTCTCCTGAGGACGCCCCAGATGGGTCGAATGCATCCAAGGGTCTGCACGCTGGTGGCCTGCCTGGGCATGGTCGGCGCGGGTGACCTTCCCGTGCGGGTGGAGCCGGCTGTCGCGGAGGACCCGGTCCGTTTCGACGGCCAGGTGGTGGTGCGGGCCACGCTTCGCACGCCGCGCGACCTGCTTCGCATGCAGCAGTTGAGCGACGATCCGTGGACGCATGCGCCGGCCGCGGGTGGCACCAGCGACTGGCGACTGCCGCGCTCGCGTCTGGGGGCGCTCCGTCAGGCCGGCATCGGCTTCGACATCCTGATTCCCGACGTGCAGGTGCTGGTCGCCGCCGAGCGGGAGCGGCTGGCGAGACCGCAGGACAAGGCCGTGGACTGGTTCGCCGACTTCAAGAACCTGGCGGCCATCAACGCGAGGCTTGACGCGATGGTGGCGGCGCGGCCTGATCTCTGCTCCATCGTCACCTGCGGCACCAGCATCCAGGGGCGCACCATCCGCGGCATCCGCATCTCGCGGCATCCGGTCGGCACGTCCATGCCCGCGTTCGTCTTCACCGCCACGCAGCACGCCCGCGAGTGGGGCGGCACCATGACCGGCATGTGGATCGCCGACCGCATGGTGGAGGCCGCGGACACGGACCCCCGGATCTCCGCCGTGCTGGAGGCCAGCGAGGTCTTCGTCTTCCCGGTGTGCAACCCGGATGGCTACGAGTTCAGCTGGGCCTCCAACCGACTCTGGCGGAAGAACCGCCGACTCAACAGTGGTGGCAGCTATGGCGTGGACCTGAACCGCAACTGGGGCTACGGCTGGGGCGGCGCCGGCGCCAGCAGCAGCCAGAGCAGCGAGACCTACCGCGGCACGGCCGCGTTCAGCGAACCGGAGACCGCGGGGTTCCGTGACTGGGCCCTGCCGCGCACGAACATCGCGGCGCATCTGGACATCCACGCCTATGCGGAACTGCTTCTCTGGCCCTGGGGCTACACCAGCACGCTCAGTCCCGACCAGGGCAGCTTCAACCGCGTGGGCCTGGCGGCGCAGGCGGCGATCAAGGCGGTGAACGGACTCACCTACACGGCTGGCCCCATCCACACCACCATCTATCCCGCCTCGGGCGGCATGAACGACTGGGCCTACGGCAGCGCGGGGCAGCTCTCCTACTGCACCGAGGTGCGCGACACCGGCGCGTACGGCTTCGTCATGCCGGCGTCGGAGATCGTGCCCACCGCCCAGGAGAACTTCGGGGCGGCCATGGCCATCATGGAGGAGTCGCTCAAGGGCTGCACCATCACGCTGGCCAGCGGGCCGGGCGCGAATGTCGCCGCGGGCGTGGCCCAGCCGGTGGCCGTCACGGTCACGGCCAACGTGGGCACGCTGCTGCTGAGCGATGCCGTGCGCCTGAAGTGGCGGGTCGATGGTGGCGCCGTGCAGTCGGCCACCATGGTCGGCACGGGCTCCTCGCGCAGCGGCACGCTGCCGTCGATCGACTGCGATCAGTCGCTCGCCTGGTGGGTGGAGGCCGAGACGAACTTCGCGGTGACCCGATGGCCGGCCAACGTGCCCGGTTCGGTGCGCACCAGCGCCGCGGAGGCGTGCGCCGTGCCCGGCGACCTGGACGGCAACGGTCTGGTGGACGCCGGCGACATCGCCGTGCTGCTGCTCCGATTCGCAACCGCGGATGCGGCGGCGGATCTCGACGGCAGCGGCCTGGTGGACGCTGGCGACATCGGCCTGCTGCTGCTGCTGTTCGGGTGAGGGGTGTCCTGCCCCTGGCGCGCACGCTTGCGCTCCGGGCGTTCCCCTGGTGCGACTTGACTCAGGCCCGGCTCTGGTAGCTGCCGTCCTCGGTGCTCACGCGAACCTTCTCTCCGATCGAGATGAACGGCGGCACGCGGGTCTTCAGGCCGGTCTCCAGCGTGGCTTCCTTGAGCTGGTTGGTGGCGGTGGCGCCCTTGATGCCCGGCGGCGTGTCCTTCACGACCAGCTCGACCATGTTGGGCATCTCGATGCTGATCGGCTTGCCGTCGCACCAGTTCACGATGATGGAGTTGTTGGGCAGCACGTAGAGCGGCATGTCGCCCACGAAATCCGAGCTCATCTCGGCCTGCTCGTAGCTCTGGCTGTCCATGAAGACGAACTTGTCGCCATCCTTGTACAGGTACTCCATGGGACGGCGGTCCAGGTCGACCTGCTCCACTTCCTCGCCGGAGCGGAGTCGCTTGTCGATCAGGGCGCCGGAATTCAGGTCACGCAGCAGCACCTGGACGAAGGCCCGCAGGTTGCCGGGGGTGCGGTGCTCCACCTTGGTGATCAGGTAGAGGCGGGAATCCATCTTGATGGCCAGGCCGGGGCGGAGGTCGGTGCTCTTCATGGGGAATCCTTGCGGAAGGGGGAGG
>RFOC01000167.1 GCA_009926815.1 Planctomycetota bacterium | reverse complement strand
CCGCACCGGCGGACACGCCGCATGCGCACCGCTCCGCCATGCCCGCCATGACACCAGCAGGAGCGTCGCCACCACCCCCACGACCCATCCCGTCAGCACCAGGCGGCGAGCGGTCGGCGAAAGCTCGATCACCATGCACTCGTGCTCCAGCCCCAGCGAGGGTGGCGTGGGCACCATCAGCCGATGCAGGATGCCGGTGCCGCTCTGGTTGAGGGGATTCCAGTCACCCCACATGCCCCCGCCGGAGGAACCAAGGTCCGCGCCTCCGCGGGCCAGCGCAAGCCAGGCGGGAAAGTGCGCCTTCCCCGTCAGCAGCACGCTGCCCACATCGAAGGCGACGGCCACCACCACGCCCGTCAGCCCCATGACGAGGGCCGCCCGCCATCGACGGGCCGCGGCGAGCGCGGGCAGGAACAGCACCGGCATCACCTTGCATGACGCGGCCATCCCCAGACACGCGCCCGCCCGCCGATCCCGCCACACAGGCGGTGGCGCTGCGATCGCCAAGGCGCCGGCGGCGGCGCACAGGAGCGCGAAGACCACGGGATCATGCGACTGGTACGAGAGCGGCACGATCGCGTGCCCGATCGACGTGCAGGCAAGACCCAGGACAATCGCGAGGAATCGCGCCGGGCTTCGCACCGCCTCTCGAAAGGCGGCATCCTGCATGGCCGCATTCCAGATGGACCGGACGCCCACCACCACGCAGGTGACCATGCCGAGCGCCCACACCAGTCGCGCGGCGGCCACCGGCAGCGCGGCCAGCGGCAGCACGGGCAGCAGGAAGGCCGGCGGATACACCCATCGCTCCGGCCCCGGCAGCGACAGGCCCGCGATCACCCGGTGCGAGGCCGGGAGGTAGCACCCCATCAGTTCGGATTGATGACGAAACGCGAGCAGCGGCACCGCGACAACCGAGACCATCCACCATCCATGCAACCACGGTCGTCGCCAGATCGCCGTCAGGATGCGCCGAAGCGTGGCCTGCACGCCGTGAAGGTAGCCGCAGCGGACCCGATCCGTGGATCAGCGGAGCGCGGTCACCAGCGACCGCGCCGCCGACTCGGCCGCCCCCTGCCGCAGGAACGCGGCGCGCGTCCGTCGGTGCAGCAGATCCTCGGGCGTGCGCGCGTGCTCGTGACGCAGGCCCCAGACCAGCGCCGCCACCGCGTAGGGCAGGTCCGGATGCAGCGGCGAGGCCAGCGACGGCTCCGTCCGCATGAGGTCCTGCACGGCCTCGGCCTCCGTCCCGTACGCCTGCAGCCACTCCTCCGTCGGCCATCCAGGCGCTCCCCGCTCGATCGCGCCGTGCACGCGCATGGTCTCGGTGACGCAGGCGCGGACCTCCAGCCCCCCCGCCTCGATCGCCCGGTCCACGCCGTCCTGGGCCATGCGGCGATAGGTGGTCCACTTGCCGCCCATCACGCTCACCAGGCCACTTGCCGCCACCTGCACGACATGCTCGCGACTGACCTTCTTGCTGGCGGTGCCGTCGCTTCCACCGGGGTGCACCAGCGGCCGCATGCCCGCGAAGGCCGCCAGCACGTCGGATCGCTGGGGCACACGCTGCAGGTAGCGACCCGCGTTGGAGAGGATGAAGCCGATCTCGGCCTCCGTGGGCTGTGGATCGGTCTCCGCCCGGGGCATGGGCGTGTCGGTGGTGCCCACCAGCGTGTGCCCATGCCATGGAATCACGAAGAGCACGCGACCATCATCCGTGTGCGGCACCATGATCGCCGTGTCGCTGGGCTGGAACGAGCGGTCCAGGACCACGTGCACGCCCTGCGCCGGCTCGATCATGGGCGCGGCACCGGAGCCATCCATGGCCCGCACCGCATCCGCGAAGATGCCGGTGCAGTTCACCACCACGCGCGCCGTCACCACCAGCTCACCACCCTCGTCGCTTCGCATCCTCGCTCCGCGCACGCGCCCGTCCTCCATCACCAGGCCCGTCACCCGCACGCCGTTCAACGCGACCGCGCCATGCGCCTCCGCGGTGCGAACCAGGCTGATCGCCATGCGCGCGTCGTCGAACTGGCCATCGAAGTACTCCACGCCGCCTCGCAGTCCATCCTGGTGGACGTTGGGGATCCGGTGCACCACCTCGGCCCGCGACAGGAATCGACTGGCGCGCAGGTTCAGGCTGCCCGCCAGGGCGTCGTAGAGCTTGAGGCCCGTGCCGTAGAAGGGCCCCTCCCACCAGCGGAAGCTGGGCACCACGAAGGGCAGCGGATGGACCAGGTGCGGCGCGTTGCGGTGCAGCAGGCCCCGCTCGTGCAGCGCCTCGCGCACCAGCCCGAAATCCATCTGCTCCAGGTACCGCACGCCGCCATGCACCAGCTTGGTGCTGCGGCTGCTGGTGCACGCGGCCCAGTCGATCGCCTCCACCACGGCGGTCCGGAAGCCACGGCTGGCGGCATCCACCGCCACGCCAAGACCCGTGGCACCGCCACCGATCACCAGCACGTCGAAGGGCCCCTCGGCCAGCCGATCCAGCCGCACTCGCCGAGCGGCCCGGCCGTCCTCGCATGCCTGTCGCAGAAGCTCGATCGCTCGCGGCTGAAGTTCCATGCTCATGCTCCTTGGCCGGCCCAGGCCCGTGCCCGCTCGATCGCGCGGGACCACGTGGCCCTCGCCGCGGCCCGGTCGGGACCCTGCAGGCGCGGCTCGAAGGTCCGCTCGACCCTGTGCAGCCCCTCCAGTTCACGCTCATCCTTCCACACGCCGGCCGCCACGCCGGCCATGCACGCCGCGCCCATGGCCGTGCTCTCCAGCACCGCCGGCCGCTGCAGACGAGTGCCCAGCAGGTCGGCCTGCATCTGCATCAGCAGGTCGCTGGCGCTGGCGCCTCCATCCACACGCAGCGACTCCAGGGCACGGCCCGCGTCGGACTGCATGGCCTGCACCAGGTCCGCCACCTGGTGGGCGATGCCCTCGAGCGTGGCGCGCGCCAGATGCGCCGCCGTGCTGCCGCGGGTCAGGCCCAGGATGGTGCCGCGAGCGGCGGGATCCCAGTGCGGCGCCCCGAGTCCGGTGAAGGCCGGCACCATCACCACGCCACCGGCATCGGGAACGCCGCTTGCCAGCTCGTTCACCTCGGCGGCGCTGCGGATGATTCCCAGCCCGTCCCGCAGCCACTGCACCGCGCTGCCGCCCACGAAGACGCTGCCCTCGAGCGCGTACAGGGGCCTGTGGGCACCCCGCCGCCACGCCACCGTGGACAGCAGCCGATGACGGCTGATCGGCACCTGCTCGCCCACCTGCATCAGCAGGAAGCAGCCCGTGCCGAAGGTGTTCTTCGCCATCCCCGGGCGGTCGCATCGCTGTCCGAACAGCGCCGCCTGCTGGTCGCCCAGCATGGCGCGGATCGGCACCGCGGCGCCCAGGTGCGCAGCGGCCACCTCGCCAAAGTCGGCATCGCAGGCGCGAATGCTCGGCAGCATGGCCCGCGGCACGCGGAAGAGATCCAGCATGCCCGCATGCCAGTCGAGCGACCGCAGATCCATCAGCTGCGTGCGACTCGCGTTCGTCACGTCGGTGGCGTGCACGGCGCCGTCGGTCAGCTTCCAGAGCAGCCAGCTGTCGATGGTGCCTGCGGCCAGCTCGCCGCGCTCGGCGCGCCCGCGCGCCCCGGACACGTGGTCCAGGATCCAGGCGATCTTGGTCGCGCTGAAGTACGGATCGAGCAGCAGGCCGGTGACCCGCTGCACCTCGGCCTCGTGTCCCTCGGACTTCAGGCGAGCGACCACGTCGGCGGTCCGCCGGTCCTGCCACACGATGGCCGGAGCGATGGGTCGGCCGCTCGATCGCTCCCACACCACGACCGTCTCGCGCTGGTTCGTGATGCCGACCGCGGCGATGTCCGCGGCCTTCACCCGCGCGGCGGCGATCGCCTGCAGCGCCGTCTCGCGCTGCGTTCGCCAGATCTCCTCCGGATCGTGCTCCACCCAGCCTGGCTGCGGGAAATGCTGGGGAAACTCGCGTTGCGCAACCCCCACGAAGCGGCCGGTGGCATCGACCACCACCGCACGCGAGCTGGTGGTGCCCTGGTCGAGCGCGAGCAGGAGTCCGCTCACGCCGCGTGCCTCACATTGCGCTTCCCATGCCCATGGCACGGCGCCACGCGCTCACCTGCCCCAGATGCATCTGCAGATGGCTGCCACAGAGGAACATGACCGCCGCACCCACCGTGGGCAGCATCTCCGCCATGCGGCCACCCATGGGGTTGGCGGCGCGGAAGTGCTCGTCGCTGACCGAAGCCAGCGCCTCGGCCACCACCTGGTGCCGCTGCACGAACCGCTTCAGGATCGCTTCCTTGCCCGGGTACCGGCCATCCTGCTCGACGCACGGCGCACCGTTCTTGAACAGCTCCTCCCAGCCCGCCTCGAGCGGCACCGCCAGGTCCTGCCGACCCATCATGCCCAGGATGCGCTCGGGATAGATGGCCAGATGTCCCATGTTGAAGAGCGCCGAGTTCATGCCGGTGCTCGGCATGTGCCCGAACTTCGCGTCGGGGATGTCCGCGCAGAGCTTCTCGCCATAGCCGATCGCCATGCGAAGGCCCGACGCGATCATGGATCCGATGCCGTTGGATGGAGTGGCCATGGCCCGATGCTAAAACGAAAGCGCCCGCGGCGGTTGCCGCGGGCGCCGATCGTTCGTGAACTGGTTCAGTCCGCGGAAATCACCACGCGAAGTGGGCGAACGCCTTGTTGGCGTCGGCCATGCGGTGGGTGTTCTCCTTGGTCTGGATCGCCTTGCCCTCGCCC
>RFOC01000166.1 GCA_009926815.1 Planctomycetota bacterium | reverse complement strand
GCGTTCGCACGGTCGAACCGGTCACGGGCGTCGTTGCGGACCTGCTGCGAATGCGGGGTGCCGCAGGCGGCCAGGGCCAGCGCCGTCACGATCGTGGCAGCGATCCTCATGGCGATGTCTCCGTGGTGGCGGGAGCGGACGTCGGCGGCGCGGTCGAGGCGGGCTCCGGTGGACGCACGCCCTGGGGGAATCCGAGCACGGTGCCGTTCTTGCGGATGTAGTCGGGAAGCAGGTCGAGCGAATCGAGCCGCGTGCGCCACGGCCCGGTGTTGTCCGCACGGATGTCCTCGCGAAGCTGGAGCATGCTGGGCGAGTTCGGAGCCACCCGAAGCGCCTGGTCGGCGTACAAGCTGGCCGTGTCGCGGTCGCCCGAGCGCCAGGCATCCATGGCACGCAGCTGGTAGTTGCCGGCGATCTGGGCGTGCGAGAAGGGCAGCAGGCCCGCTCGTGCGCCGGTCTGCACGGCGTCGATCACCTTGAGGGCCTTGTCGCCATCCATGGAGCTCTTGGGATCCTCCACCACCATGGGGGTCACCAGGAAGATCACTTCCTGCCGCTTGGTGACGTCGCCCTGGCCGCTGAACGCGCCCGGCACCATGTCGCCCAGGAAGGGGATCTGCCGGTTCGTGGTGGAGTTGTCCTCGCGGAAGAGACCGCCCAGCACGATCGTCTGGCCGCTCTTCACGCGCACGTTGGTGCGAAGTTCCTGGTTGGTCTGGTTGGGAATCTGGACCGGTCCCGTTCCCGTGCCGGTGACCGACTGCACGGTCTTGTACTCGGCATTGATGATGGACGGCGCCAGTTCCATGCGCACCATGCCATCCGGGCTGATGAAGGCGCGGAACGTGAGCTTGATGCCCGTGTCGATGTACTGCACTTCCTGCGTCGTGCTGGTCTGGGTCTGCGTGGTGGACAGGTAGCCCACCTTGGCGCCGATGTTGACCTGCGCCTTCTGCCGGTTGAGCACGGTCACGGTGGGCCGGGCCAGGACGGTGGTGTTCTTGACCTGGTCGAGCATCTGCAGGAACACCGCCACGTCATTGGTGAGGACGCCCACCTTCAGCGTGGGGTCGGTCGCGATGTCCGTCGGGTACATCGAGGCGGCGTTGGCCGTGGAGGGCACCGGTGTCGGGTAGGGCGTGGTCGAATTGAGCGAGTTGTTCTTCAGGCCGGTGAACGCGCTCATGGCTCCACCGGACACGCTGCTGAAGTCGATGTTGCCCACCACCGAGATGTCCATGCCGAACGCGTCCTCCTCGGACACGTCCGTGACCAGGATGGTCGCCTCCACGCGCACCTGCTGCGGCTGGACGTCGGCCTCCTTGAGCACCTTGGCGGCCTTCTCCAGCACGTCCGCGTAGTCGTTCACCAGCACGCGAGTGGCGAAGGCATAGGTGTCACTGCCACCGTCGGCGATCGTGGGTTCGTAGCCCTCCTTGACCTTGCCCAGCGAGACGGCATTGCCACCCTCCGTCAGCAGCGGCTTGACCAGCGCCAGGGCATCGTCGGGAGCCAGGAACTGCAGGGTGAAGACCCGGGGCTCGCGCCGCATCTTGGCCTTGTCCATCGCCTCCTTCTCGGCGCGCGTGTAGACCATGATGAACGGTCCCTGTCGTTCCCACACGAAGCCATTGACCGTCAGCAGGGCATCCAGGGCCTGGTCGATGGGCACGTCGTACAGACTCACGCTGACCTGTGCCTTCACCTTCTCGCTGGCCACGATGTTCATGCGGCTCTTGATGCTCAGCAGCTCGAGCAACTTGGTGATCTCGATGCCCTGCGCGGCCAGCGAGACGGTGCCATGCTCGGAAACCGAGACGGAGGCGGAGGATGCGGGAGCGGTCTCCGCTGCGGGCACTGCGGGCGGGACCGCCGGAGCCGTCTGGTCCGGAGGCACAACCTGTGCCGCCAGCATGGCCACCACGGCCGTGCCGCAGGCGAGCCACCGCACCGCACGAACTGGAAGCCGATCGATCACGCTCCCCTTTTTCGGTCCAATGAAGCGGTGGCCTGCGGGGGGAGTCACGGATTCGACCAGGAGGCCTGTGGTGAGCCCAAAGCTGAGTCAAAGGTTACCAGACATTGATGAGTTGAGTCCGGTAATGTAAGTCTTAGGGATCCAGGACCGCTTCGGATGCCTCCGTAGGCCTCAAACTCGATCGAGCGGAGGCCGCTGCCGACCGGAGCCACGGCGACGCCCGAAGCGGACTCGGCCATGCCTGTGCCCAGGGAGCGTCGCATCGGGGAACCGTCGGCGGCGGTCAGTGGGGTGTTCGGTGCGGAGGCTCGGACCACCATCCATCCACTGCCATCGTCCAGAAGCCGGATGCTGGCGGGATCGTCAGGATCCGTCAGCGTGGCGCTTCGGGCCCATCCGATGTCCTGCTCAAGCATCCGGTACGCGCCGCGGAGACGCTCCTGCTCGTGATGCCGGAACAGGTCTGTCGCAAGCGCAGCCAGCACGCCGATGATCAGCGCGACCACCAGCAGCTCGATGAGGGTGAATCCACGGCGTGTCGTCATGGCCCCGTGCCCTTGTCCGGGCCCCATCGAATGGGACGCACGGGGAACATCTCGTCGGGATCGCCGCCGCGATTCGGCGCCCGACCCTCGGTCAGGCCCACGATGTCATCCAGCGCATGGTCGTACCGGAATCGGCTCGTGCCGTCGATGAAGACGCTGTCGGCGGCGATGCGTCCATAGACCTGCGATGCGCCCGCGACATAGATGCTGCTGGACGGAAGGAAGAGGCTGCCGATCACGCTGGTATCCGTGAAGTTCCACGCGAACAGGGCGCTGAGGATGCTGCGGATGGGATAGATGCGGATCCGCCATGGCTCCAGATAGCGAGGCTCGTCGGGACTGGCCGTGTCGCAGGCCGTGGTCGAGAAGCCCCGGCCCATCCACGCCTTCATGTGCGGATCGCCCGTGGCCCGGGTGGGATCGCTCTCGCCCACGCACTGGAAATAGCTCCCGATCCAGCACCGGTTCATGACGAGTCGATACCCGTTGTTCACCTCCAGATCGGCATCGGTGGTCAGCTCGACGGTGGTGTTGCTCCAGTTGAGGCCCACGGGCGAGAGGTTGAAGAGCGACCACTTGGGCTGCACCACGATCTTCACCGGACCCTGGATTCGGATGGTGGCGTTGCTGGCGTTCCATGCCCCGTAGACCTCGTACGTGCCAGCGGTCAGCAGCAGGGTGCAGTTGTTGGTGGTGAGATTCGTGTTGGTCGAGCCGGTGGGGGAGCCCACCCGAAACGGGGTCATGGTTCGCGTGCCGCTGGTGATGGAGTTCCCGCCGGTGATCCCCGGTGGTGCCGGAGTGGTGGGCGATGGCTGAGGGGCCTGAACCATGCGGATCGACTCGTCGGGACTCATCCGGACGGTGGCCACCTTGTCGCGACCCGGACCATTGATGGGGAACGAGGCCCCCCACAGGTTGGTGCCTCCGTTGTAGGGGTAGTACACCCAGGTGCTCTTGAGCGTTCGGGCGTCGGCGGGATCCACGGGCAGCGCGGTCTGCTCGAACTGGACGTCACTGTCGATCCAGACGCCGCTGAAGTTGGCGAAGGCGAAATCGGCCTGCGTGCCCAGGTTCACGCGGCGCTGCTCGGCACTCTTGGGGGCCCGGCTCCAGCGACCCACCTGGTTGTTGCTCCCGAACATCCACAGCAACTTGTTGGCGAAGATGGCGTACTGGCCCTTGACCACCTGCGGAATGCTCATGTGGGACAGTGAGGACCACTTCGATCCATCCCGTTCAGCCGTCACGCGCACCTCGACCTCGGTGGTGGACGCGTCGGGCACGCTCATGGCTGCCGATGCGCCGGCTTCCCGCTTGCGAATGTCCACCAGCGAGACGGTGACCGTTCCCCCATCCAGGGCATAGTTGCTCAGCAGCTTTCCTCCCACATGCTTCGTGCGCCAGCCGGTCTGATCGCTGCGCAGGATGGCCTTGGCAACCTCCAGGCCACTGTCCGCCAGTTCACGAGCCCTCATGGATCCCGCCGCGTTGCGGCTGACCAGGAACGCCGTGTGGCGACTGGCCGCGAAGGCGAGCGTGGCGGTGCCGACCACGAGCATCGCGAACACCGTCAGTATGAGCGCGGCGCCGCGCCGGGCTGAGGTGCGGACAGGATGGATCGCATGGACGGTCATGGGCAGTCCGGGTGCCTCTGGCCGTTGGGAAGTCGGCCACCCAGCTCCACATCGACGCCGCCAGCCGCCTCGGAAAGTCGGCCCGAGAACGTGAAGCGCCGGACGCTGCACGCATCGCTGGATTCCACGCGGAATTCACCCTCGGCGACGTCGTTCAGCACCGTGAGCCGGGTCAGCCGCGACTGCACCTGCATGGAGAGCCGCAGGGCCGCCCAGTCGGTGGCGAGCGGCAGGACCGTGCGGTCGACGCGGTTCGTGGTGCTGAGCAGGCTCAGGGTCCCCGTCGAGGCGTCCATCACGTACCAGGCCAGCTCGTTGGCGTCGATGCGGTCGTACTCGGCGGTGTTCGTGGCACTGGAGGTGAAGGGCTCCGAGGGCAGCCACAGCAGCACCTCGTCGGCATCCTGATGCAGGATCAGACGCGCGCGCTCGGCGTGATCGGCCATGCGAGCCTCGGCCCGCGCCAGCACCGCCGCACTTGCCGCGGCCCGGTCCTCCCGCTCCATCAGGCTGGCGGTGGTCGAGAGCGTGCTCGCGACGGCCAGCGCCACCAGCGAGGTGATGACCGATGCGATGGTCAGCTCGATCAGGGTGAAGGCCCGGCGTCTCATG
>RFOC01000165.1 GCA_009926815.1 Planctomycetota bacterium | reverse complement strand
GGCGCGGGCCTCGGCCTCGGCGCGCTCCTTCTCCTGCTGCTCGGCCACGATCTTCGCCCGCTCGCTGCAGGCGGCCACGATGGCGTCGGCGACCTCGGCGGGCGCCTGCAGCTCGTTCTCGAGCATCTCGGGACCCACTTCCTCCACGTCGAAGACGCTGATGAGGCCCAGGGCGCCCATCTTGTCCAGCATCTCGTCGGTGACGCCGGCCACGGGCCGCACGGTCTCCTCGAGGATGGCCAGGCCCTTGCTGAACTCCTCGGGGGTGAGGATGTCCACGTCCCAGCCGGTCAGGCGTGCCGCGAGCCGCACGTTCTGGCCGCGGCGACCGATGGCCAGGCTCAGCTGGTCGTCGCGCACGATGATGGTGGCGCGGCCGAGCTCGAAGCACAGGCTGACCTCCTCCACCTCGGCGGGCTTGAGCGCATTGGCGATGAGCACCTGGCTGCTCTCGTTCCACCGCACGATGTCGATCTTCTCGCCACCCAGCTCATCCACGATGTTGCGGATGCGGCTGCCGCGCACGCCCACGCACGCGCCCACGGCGTCCACCTTGCTGTCCACGCTGCTGACGGCCAGCTTGGTGCGGAAGCCGGGCTCGCGGCTCATGGCCTTGATCTCGATCACGCGATCGGCCACCTCGGGCACCTCGGCCTCGAAGAGCCGGCGGATGAAGTCCGGATGGGCGCGGCTGAGCACGATCTTCACCTGGTGACCGGCGTCGCGCACGTCCAGGATCAGGCAGCGCACGCGATCACCGGGCTGGAACTGCTCGCCGGGAATCTGCTCGCTGCGGGGCATGAAGCCCTCGGCGCGGTCGATCTGCACCACCAGGGCGCCGCCCTCGTAGCGCTGGGCCGTGCCGGTGACCAGTTCGCCCTGCCGCTTCACGAACTCCTCGAGCAGGCTGTTGCGCTCCTCCTCGCGGAACTTCTGGATCATGACCTGCTTGGCCGTCTGGGCCGGGATGCGGCCCATCGACGACAGCGGCACATCCTCCTGCCCGCCCTCGGGCAGGTTGCGCCACAGGCGGATGACGCCGGTCAGTCGATCCATCTCGCAGCCGAACTCGTCGAGCTCGAGGCTGTTGAAGTGCTTGCGAGCCGCGCTGACCATGGCCTGCTCGAGATCACTGATGAGGATCTCGCGGTCGATGTTGCGGTCGCGGGCGATGCTGTCGAGGATGCGGAGCGTTTCGCTGTTCATGGTGTTGCCTGGGTTGTCGAATTGGTGGGTTGTTGGAATGTCGAGGCCGACGCGGACGGTGCCCAAAACGGACGCGGGCCGGGCTGGATGACCAGCTCGGCCCGTTCACAGGCCTTCCCGCGGGGGAAGGACCGTCCTTCGGGGAGGACCGCCTAGCGAGCGGCCCCCTTCCGGAGGTTCCCGAACACCGTCGGCAGGCCGACGGGCATCCCGACCACATCCTGGACGCGGCACGGCGTCATCGGAGGAGGCTGGGCGACGAAGCGATGGTCATGCGGTGGTGCATGCGTTTCGATTCGGGAGGTGAACGGCTCCGATCGGACTGCGGATCGGAGACGGAAGGTTAGCCGAAATCGGCCGAAATCTCAACCTCCACGCCGCTCCGGACGCCCTGCAGCCCCGGAAACCGCGTTGCTACGCTCGCTCCATGCGGGTCCCCGCCCTTCGAAGAGGCTTCGCGGCCCTGGCTGCCCTGCTGCTGACCGCAGGCGCGGTCGCCCAGGTCATGCCCGGCCTGGGTCTCTCCCGGGGCCGCAAGGCGGCGGCCCCACCCTCGGATTCGGCCTCGGTGGTCCAGGTGTCGCTTGGCGTCCCCACCACCCCGGTCCCGCCTGGCGAAGACTTCGTGATCACGATCGACCTCACGATCGATCCGGGTTGGCACATCTGGGTCCACGAGACGCAATCGCGAGCCCTTCCCGGCACCGCGGTCTTCGAGAACGCCATTTTCACCACGCTGTCCCTGCAATCCGGCCCGGGCGGCCTTCAGCTGGTCGGCACCCAGTGGCCCCAACCCCACACCGCGAAGGCGGACGTGGGCGAGGGACCCGCCGACTACGCGGTCTACGAGGGCTCGGGGCGGATCTTCGCCAGGCTCCAGGCCCCGTCGATCGAGGGCGCGATCGAGGGCACGCTCACGCTCTCGGTGCAGGCCTGCAATGCCACCAACTGCATCGCGCCGTCGGACCTGGAGCTTCCCCTTCGGATCCAGGTGAAGGCCGGCGCCGC
Source organism: Planctomycetota bacterium (assembly GCA_009926815.1). Classification (GTDB taxonomy): domain Bacteria; phylum Planctomycetota; class Phycisphaerae; order Phycisphaerales; family SM1A02; genus SYAC01. Next base: position 2,604 of record RFOC01000165.1, on the reverse strand, counting down.
GGCACCCCCGCCACCGACGGGCTTCGATGCCTCGACCCTGGTGGGCCAGGGCGGAAGCGCGGCGACACCGGGAGCCGATGCGGAGATCCGCTTCGACTTCTTCGGCGCCGAATTCAAGGTCGATCCCCGGGGCTTCGGACTGCTGCTGGTGCTGCTGGTGGCCTTCGTCGGCGGCGCGCTGCTGAACTTCACGCCATGCGTGCTTCCGGTGATCCCGCTCAAGATCATGTCGCTCAGCGCAGCGGCCGGTGACCGAAGCCGCTGCCTGCGGCTGGGCGCGGTCATGAGCGCCGGCGTGGTGTTCTTCTGGCTGGGGCTGGGTGCGCTGGTGGGCGGCATCAGCGGCTTCACGGCGGCGAACCAGCTCTTCCAGTACCCGGCCTTCACCATCGCGCTCGGCGCGTTCATCGCGGTCATGGCGGTGGGCATGGCGGGCCTGTTCAGCGTGAACCTGCCGCAGTGGGTGCACGGGATCGAGGCCAGCCACGAGACGCCGGGTGGCAGCTTCGTGATGGGACTGATGACCGCCGTGCTGAGCACGCCGTGCACCGCTCCACTCATGGGAGCGGCCGCCGGCTGGGCCGCCAGCAGCGGCAGCCTGGCCACCGTGCTTGGCGTGTTCGGCACCATCGGCGCCGGCATGGCATCGCCCTACCTGCTGCTGAGCGCGTTCCCCCAGATGGCCCGCCGCATGCCTCGCAGCGGGCCAGCGAGCGACCTGGTGAAGCAGGTCATGGGCCTGCTCCTGCTGGCCGCGGCGGCGTTCTTCGTGGGGGCCGGCATCAACGGCCTGCTGCCCACTCCCTCGAGTGCGCATTGGTGGGTGGTGGGCGCCATCGGCGCGGCCGCGGGCGTCTGGCTGGGCTGGCGAACCTTCCGCATCACCCCGCGGTGGGCGCCGCGCGCGGTCTTCGGTGGACTGGGCGCGGTCGTGCTGGCCGTCAGCCTGGGCGTGACCGGATCGCTGGCGAGGGACTCGGGCCGCATCGCGTGGATCCCCTACTCGGCCGAGGCGCTGCAGCGCGAGCAGGCGGCCGGCCGCGTGGTGGTGCTCGATTTCACCGCCGAGTGGTGCCTGAACTGCAAGGCGCTGGAGCACGCCGTGCTGGACACGGATCGGGTCGCCGACGCCATCCGCCAGGCGGATGGCGCCGCGATCAAGGTGGACATCACCAGTCGACGCAGCGATGGCTGGGACCTGCTGCACCGATTCGACAGGGTCAGCATTCCGCTGCTGGTGGTGCAGCGCGCCGATGGCACCATCATCCTGCGAAGCGACGCCTACACCGCCGATCAGGTGGTCACTGCGCTGCGGCAGGCCCGGACGCCGTGAGCCCGGCCAGCCGATCGGCCTCGGCCCGATCTCGTGGCGAGAGCCGAGCCAGCGGATCCAGCGCCATGGCGTCGTCGGCCGCGATCGCCCGCCGCGCATGGACCGCGGCGTCCGGATCACGCACCCGCTCCGCCAGTCGCGCCGCGCGAAGCCACATGGCGGCGGACCGTCGATCGAGGCCCGTGACGGCGAGCGCGCGTTCCCGGGCCCCCACCAGGTCCGGATGCTCTCCCGTGGCCTCGGCCAGGGCCAGCCACGCCAGCGAGGCCTGCTGCAGCGCCTCGAGCCGCGTGGCCGTCAGCGGACCGGCGCCACGATCCACCGCATCGTCCGCATCCACGCAGGCGGCGCGAAGATCCGCCCTGCCACGGGCTGACGCGGGCCCGGCCGCCGCCGCGGCCCGAAGCGACTGGTCGCAGGCCAGCAGCCGGCTCCACGGGCGCAGCGCATCGGCCGCCTCGCGTCGGGCGACGGCGGCATCCACCCCCGAACCCGGACGAAGGCGAGCGACCAGCGACTGCGCGGCATCCTCGAGCCCTCGCTCGAGCCGCCGCTGCGCTGCCCATGCGGGCAGCGCCATGGCCATGGCCAGCGTGGCCAGGATCGCCGCGCCGGCTCGCATCCACATGCGAGGAGGCACCGCAGGTTCGCGGGCATCCTCGGCCAGCGCGTGCGGTGGAATGGCGGCACCCACCACCAGCAGCAGCCATGCCGTCGAACCCGGATTCCAGAGGGTCATCTCGACCTGGGCGTGACAGAGGGCGACCATCGCGGCCGGGAAGAGCAGCCGCGCACCGCAGGATCGCGCGGACCAGAGCCGCGGCAGCAGCATGACCGCGGTGCCCGCCCACGCCGCCGTGCCGACCAGGCGAACCACCACGTCCATGGAGCCCAGCGTGTGCGCCTCCATCCGGATGGCCACGGCCGCCGACAGCATGCACGCCAGCGCCACGATCCACTGCGGTCGCCCATCCCGCGCGGACGGAGCCGGCAAGGGGACCGGCTCCAGGGCCGCACCCCTGGCCGACCAGACCAGCAGCGCCAGCGCGGCCAGGATCCACGCGAAGCCACCCACGCCCAGCTGGCAGACCCAGTCCACGAAGGCCGCGTGGGCGCTCTGCACCAGCTCGACGGCGTCGGCCGGACGCCACCGCGCGGAGACATCCTGGAATCGTTCCGTCCCGGTGCCCTGCAGCGGCCGCTCCAGCCACGCGGGCCACGCGGTCTGCAGGTAATGCCAGCGGAAGAGCAGGCTTCGCTCCGAGGCAGGC
>RFOC01000164.1 GCA_009926815.1 Planctomycetota bacterium | reverse complement strand
CTGCTCGGTGCACAGTCGCAGCACGCCGTAGAACGCGAAGAAGCAACCGGTGATCACGCCGGGCCGACGAGGCTTCCACCACACCAGTGCCAGCAGCGCGAACAGCACCACGCCGTCGGTGAGCGCCTGCGCGAAGTTGTTGGGCCAGTGCGCGGTGAGCAGCGGAGCCACCTTCGCCTGCACGCCCGCATCGCCGCCGTAGCAGGCCGCGTACAGCACGTCGTTGGGCACGCCTTGCGCCACGCCCTCGCGCACGGGCATGGGTGCCCGCTGCAGGCCGCGCATGACCGCCTCGCTGGTGGCCGGCACGGTGCGGGCGATTTGCGCCAGATCCGTCGCATGACCAAAGCCCGATTGCAGCAGCTGCTCGGGATACTTCACGCTCCACCACGGCGGGCTCGCCTGCATGCTCTCGGGCAGAGGCTTGCCCCAGAGTTCGCCGTTCACCCAGTTGGCCAGGCGCCCAAAGCCCAGGCCCGGGCAGGCGCTGAAGCTGGCCAGGTCCATGACGTGCCCCACGGGCACCGCGTTGTTGCGGGCCCACCACCAGCACGCCACCAGCACACCCAGGATGCCGCCGTGGCTGCTCATGCCCCCCTTGTGGATGAACAGCAGTCCCCAGAAGGGGAACTCGCCGGTGAAGGTCCACAGAAGGTGCGTGTCATAGAAGAGCACGTGACCCACGCGGCCGCCGATGAGCACGCCACCGATCACCCAGGTCAGGAAGTCACCCACCTGCGCCTCGCTCAGCGGCGTGCGGCGCGTGCGGCTCATCCACTTCATGATCAGCCACGCCACCACGAAGCCCGCGGCGTAGCTGATGCCGTACCAGCGCACGCCGAAGCCGCCGCCCAGCCGCAGGGCCATGGGGTCCAGCGTGTGCAGCAGGCTGTCGGCCAGCAGGGCCATGCGATCAGCCGCGCGCCCACGCCGCGGGCACGGCGCCGTGGCTGGCGATGATGCGGCTGCGGATGCCGCCGCGACCCTTCCAGTCGGTCACGATCTGCAGCCAGCGCGGGCTCATGGCCTGCGCCAGGTCGTCGCGGATGCGGTTGGTGACCGCCTCGTAGAAGATGCCCTCGTTGCGGAAGCTCTGGTAGTACAGCTTCAGGCTCTTCAGCTCCACGCACACCGCGGCGGGCTCGTAGCGCAGCGTCACGTGGCCGAAGTCCGGGTGCCCGGTCTTGGGGCACACGCTGGTGAACTCCTCGCTGACGTGCTCGATCAGGAAGGGCGTGTCGCTGGGCGCGTCGAAGAACTCGAGAAGGTCCGCCTTGGGCATGGAGCGAAGGCTAGTGCACCATGCGCGGGCGTGCCCCGCGACTCAGGGCGCGATCGTCACGGTGGAGTTCGGCTCGGTCATGAGCTCGTACACCACCTCCACGTCGCCCGGTCGCATGCGCACGCAGCCCATGCTGCGCTGCTGGCCGATCGAGTCCAGATCCACCGTGCCGTGGATGCCGTAGCCCTCGAAGCCCTTGTTGTGGGGTTCGATGCCCTTGAGGCCGATCCATCGCTCGCCGATCGGGTTCTTCGGGTCATTGGCCGCGAAGAACTCCCCGGTGCGGGGGTTCCGCCATTCGGGATCGATCAGCTTGCTGCGGGGACGCACCATGAAGGTCCCGGTGGGGGTGCTGTTCAGTTCGCCCAGGCCGATGGGATAGCTGGCCACCATCACGCGGTCGGCCCCGTCGCCCATGAAGATGTTCAGCCGGTACTCGCCCTTGCGCACCTCGCCATGGAAGGCGCCACGCGGCAGCTTCAGGCTCTGTCCCACGCGGAGGCCGCTGGGATTGGACACGCCGTTCACGCGCTGCAGGAAGCGCCAGTCGCAGTCCAGCTTCTCGGCCTTGGCGATCTTGGCCAGCGAATCGCCCGGCTGCACCTTGTAGGTGATCGAGTAGGGATCGTTGCCCAGCGTGCGGTTGCTGAAGAGCAGCACGCCGTTGATGCGGTTGATGGCGTCGTAGCCGCGCATGCGGTCCACGGTGGAGAGCGCCGATCCCTCCAGCAGTCGGGTCAGGGCCACGCGCGCCCGCACCGGATCGGCCTCGGCCTGCGCCAAGGCCGCATCCAGCGCCGAGCGGCTGCTGCCGGCGTCGGGAATGGGCGCGGTCGAACCGGCCGGCGCGGGTGCCGCCTCGCCCTGGCCGGCGCCGATGATGCCGCTCGAGGGCGTCTGCACGGTCTCGCTGGTCGCGGCCGGCTGGGGTTCGGCTTGCGCGGCTGGACGCGCGGGCTCGGGCGCCACCGGCACACTGGGCTTCGTCTCGGCGGGCACATCGTTCACCACCACGACCGTCTGGGGCTTCGTTGGGGCGACGGCCGGCGCGCTCTCGCTCCTCTCCACGCTGGGCGCCGACGTTCCGCTGCCCAGCCACGCGCTGACGCCCCACCAGCCCAGCGCGATCACGACCAGCGCGGTGACCGGCAAGGCCAGGCGGGCACCGAGCGATCGACGACCACCCACGTTGGTGTTGAAGCGGCTGCGGGGGCTGAGTCGGGGGCTCTGGCTGGCAAGGACCATGGGACAATCTCCGGGAGAGGCGCGTCAGAAGATTAGATCGGCGGGGCCGGCTGTGCAGCCACGACATCGCCGGGCATGGCCAGCCATTCGACCGGGTGGTCGCCCGCCTCCACCGGCACGTCGGGCACCCGCTGCGGTCCGAAGCACACGCCCACCGATGCCGACCGCGCGGGCAGCGTGGGCAGGAACCGGTCGTAGAAACCCCCACCCCGTCCCAGGCGTCGGCCGGCGGGATCAAAGGCCACTCCCGGGACCAGCACCAGATCCAATTGATCCACGGGAACCGGATCCCTGGCCCGGGGAACGGCGATGCCCTTGGCGTCGGTCTCCAGTTCGGAGGGTTCCAGCGAACGCAGGCGACAGGGACGGAGAGTGCCGTCAGGCAGGGACTCTGGGACCGCCACCACCATCCCGGCACGGATGGCCTCGGCGAGCAGCGGCCGAAGGTCCACCTCACTTGGCAGGGGAAGGAAGGCCAGCACGGATCGAGCCGCCACCCAGCGAGGCCAGTGCCGAAGGGCGACCCGTATCGCGATGGCTTCCTCGGCCCGAGAGGCCGGATCCATGGCCCGCATGGCCTCCCGGACGCTGGATCGGAGCCGCGCCTTGAGCTCGTGGGTCGATGGCTGCACCGTCTGCAGTGTCCCGCAGCGGGGCCCCGGGCGGAAGGGGTTGCGGCAAGCAGCTGAAAACCTCGTGGCGGACTCAAGCGTGTGTGCTACCTTGCCGAATCTGGTCCATCCACGGTCCCCAGGGACCCCTCCCGGAGCTCTCATCCATGTGCGGAATCGTCGCTTACATCGGTCGTCGCCAGGCCAGCCCCATCCTGCTGGAAGGTCTCAAGCGCCTCGAGTACCGCGGTTATGACAGCGCCGGGGTGGCGGTCATGGAGGGCGGCAAGTTGAAGCTGGCCAAGGCCGTGGGCCGGGTGCGGAACGTGGAGGACCTGATCGAGAAGCAGGGCGACTTCAACGGCACCATCGGCATCGCCCACACCCGCTGGGCCACCCATGGCGGCGTGACCGACCGCAACGCGCACCCGCACCGCGACGACGCCAGGATGGGTCACGGCATCGCCGTCATCCACAACGGCATCATCGAGAACTACGCCAGCCTGAAGACCTGGCTCACCGAGAAGGGGCATGTCTTCACCAGCGAGACCGACACCGAGGTGCTGGCCCACCTGATCGGCGAGCTCTACAAGGGCGACCTGGAGAAGGCGGTTCAGGCGGCGCTGCGCGAGGTGACCGGCGCCTACGCCATCGGCGTGATCTGCCAGAAGGAACCCGACGTGCTGGTGGTGGCCCGCAAGGGCAGCCCGCTCATGGTGGGCGTGGGCAAGGACGAGTACGTGGTGGCCAGCGACTCGAGCGCCATCGTGGCGCACACCACGCAGGCCTTCACGCTGGCCGACTACACCGTGGCCAAGCTCACGCGCGACAGCTTCCGCACCAGCACCGTGGACGACGTGCCGGTGGATGCGCAGGTGAAGGAGCTGGAGTTCGACCTGGCCGAGATCGAGCTGGGCAACTTCGAGCACTACATGCTCAAGGAGATCCATGAGCAGCCGCGCGCCCTCCGCATGACGCTGCAGGGCCGCCTGGACACCCGTGCCGGACAGATCGTGCTGGGTGGCGTGTCGCAGATGGCCAGGCAGCTGGCCACGGCCCGGCGCCTGGTGTTCGTGGGCCAGGGCACGGCGCTGCACGCCTGCATGATCGGCACCTACCTGATGGAGGAGCTCGGCAAGATTCCCAGCGACTGGGACTACGCCAGCGAGTTCCGCTACCGCAACCCGATCGTCGAGGAAGGCACCGTGGTGGTGGCGGTGAGCCAGAGCGGCGAGACCGCCGACACGCTGGCGGCGCTGCAGGAGGCCAAGAGCCGCGGCGCGCTGGCGCTGGGCATCGTGAACGTGGTGGGCAGCAGCATCTCGCGCGAGACGGACGCGGGCGTGTACCTGCGCGTGGGCCCCGAGATTGGCGTGGCCAGCACCAAGGCGTTCGTGGGCCAGGTCATGGTGGCCAGCATGCTGGCGCTGTTCGTGGGTCGTCGCCGCTACCTGAGCGCGGACTACGTGGGCAACTTCCTGCAGAACCTGGAGCGGATTCCCGCGGCCATCGAGCGCACGCTGCAGCTGAGCGACCACATCAAGAAGTCCACGGCGAAGTACATCGAGCGCGAGAACTGGCTGTTCCTGGGCCGTGGCCTGAACTGGCCGGTGGCGCTCGAGGGCGCGCTGAAGCTGAAGGAGATCAGCTACATCCACGCCGAGGGCATGCCCGCGGCCGAGATGAAGCAC
>RFOC01000163.1 GCA_009926815.1 Planctomycetota bacterium | reverse complement strand
TTAGCTCAGTTGGTAGAGCAGCTGACTCTTAATCAGCGGGTCGTAGGTTCGAGTCCTACACGGGGCACTTCGAAGGCGGGTCGCTCAGCGGCCCGCCTTCGCCGCTTGTGCCCGACCCGGCGCGACCTAGATCCACCATCGACCGGTGAGCAGCGGCAGCAGCATGGCCAGCACCAGCAGCAGCGTGATGGCCACCAGCACGGTCCGACGGGTGCGCTCGCGGTGCGGAGGCCGTCGGGCCGCTCCATCGCCCGCGAAGCAGAAGCATCGCGGGCAGATCTCGGCGTCGTGATGCATCTCGGCGCCGCAGTCCGGGCAGAAGACGCGAGCGCCATCGGGATCGGCCTCGTGTCCGTACCGGCGGATGTCCTCCTCGCTTGGACCTTCATCACGCACGCGGGCCATGGGCGGCAGTCTAGGATCCGGGCCCCCGGAGATCCCCATGCCAGCCCTGGAAAGCGCCATGATCGCCCTCGGAACCTCCATGCCCGCCTTCGAGCTGCCGGACACCCGCTCGGGTGCCACGGTGCGCTCGAGCGACTTCGCGGGACGCCCCGTGCTGGTCATGTTCATCTGCAATCACTGCCCCTTCGTGGTGCACGTGCGCGAGCAGCTGGCGGCCCTGGGCCGCGAGCATGCGGCGGGGCCGCTGGCGGTGCTGGGCATCTCCAGCAACGATCCCGTGACGCATCCGGCCGATGCGCCTGATCGCATGAAGGCCGAGGCCGCCGCCGCCGGCTACGCATTCCCCTACTGCTTCGACGCCTCCCAGCGCGTGGCCCGCGACTTCGGGGCCGTGTGCACGCCGGACTTCTTCCTGTTCGATGCGGCGCACCGCCTGGCGTACCGCGGACGCCTGGATGCCAGCCGCCCGGGCAACGGCCAGCCCGTCACCGGTGCCGACCTCCGCGCCGCCATCGGTGCGGTGCTGGCGGGCAAGTCGCCCGCCGGCGTGCAGCACCCCAGCCTGGGCTGCAGCATCAAGTGGAAGGCGTCCACGCCCCGGTGAAGAGTTGGGGAAATCGGTTGTTTCCGATTGGATTTCCCCATCCGTGGACTAGATTGACGGAATGCGACACGCCAGGCACGCTCTGACCGCGCTTCTCGCCAGCCTGGTGGCCCTGCACGCGGCCGCCCAGTCCACGCGCCTGCCGCAGGACGAGGTGATCTACCAGATCATGCCGATCGCCTGGCGTGACTCCAACAACGACTCGACGGGCGGCGTGAGTTCGCGGTATGGCGACTTCGGCGGTCTGGCCGCCACCGAGAGCCTGGACTACCTGCAGTACCTCGGCGTGACCATGGTGTACCTGCAGCCCATCTTCCCGTCACCCGCCTATCACGGCTACCAGCACGGCCCGGCCGACCAGCTGAATCCCATCTTCGGCACGCAGGCGCAGTTCCAGGCCTTCGTGAACGCGGCGCATGCGCGCGGCATGAAGGTGATCCTGGATTTCGTGGCCTACGGCATCAGCCACAACTCCCCCTACTACCAGTCCGCCTTCGGCAATCCATCCAGCGTGTACGACACGTGGCTGGCCTTCACGAACGCCGCCAACACCACCTACGTGGGCTACACGTTCAACACGTGGAACGGATCCCAGGTCGGCTTCATCCACTGGAACCTGGACCATCCCTCGGCCGTGGCCACCGTGACCAACTGGGCCGCCAAGTGGCTGGATCCGAACGCGGACGGCGACACCAGCGATGGGGTGGACGGATTCCGGCTGGACCATGCGTGGGCCAGCGGCGGAGAGGGCTGGGGCGCGAACATCGCGTTCTGGGAGACCTGGTGCTCGGCACTCCGCGCCGTCAAGCCGGGCATCTTCATCTTCTGCGAGCCGTCGGACTGGGGGAACTACGGAGCGGACCTGATGACGCTCGACGGCTTCGACGCGGTCCTCACCAAGCCCTGGGAATTCTCGGCGCGATCCGCCGTGACCAGCCGCAACGCGGCGGATCTGTACGCCAAGACCGCCGCCACCGTGGCCGCCGTGCCTGCGGGGAAGGTGGTGGTGGCCCAGACCAACGATCATGACTCGGATCGCCTGGCCTCCGCGTTCTCCAGCAGCAACAACAACACGGTGAACGCTCGACAGAAGGTGGCGGCAGCCATCCTGTTCACGCAGCCCTTCCCCCCCAACATCTACTACGGGGACGAGATCGGCATGCGGGGCTCCAAGGCCGCCACGGGCACCGACGCGGACGACATCCCGATGCGGGAGCCCTTCAAGTGGAAGGCGGTGGCCGGCGCACCGATGAGCAACTACCCCGCGGTCACCGTGGGCACGAAGCCCCCCACCTTCTCCGCGAACAACGACGGCCGCAGCGTGGAGGAGCAGAAGGGCGTGGCCGGCTCGGTCCTGGAGACCTATCGCTCGCTCATCGCCGTCCGCAAGGGGTCCGTGGCCCTCCGCCGGGGCGCCTACCTCCCGATCACCTGTCCGGATGCGGGCGTGTTCGCGTTCCTGCGACACGATCCCGCCGAGGCCGTGCTGGTGGCGATCAACCTGAACTCGGGCAGCACCTCGACCAGCCTGGACTTGAGCGGCTTCACGGTGCCTTCGGCGGGAACCCTGCCGGTCAGTCTGGAGAATGGCGCGATGTTCCAGGCCATCACCGGATCCAACCAGTCCGCCTATCCCATCACGCTCCCGGGCCGCGGCTGGATGATCGCACGAGCCTCGCTGACGCCGCCACCCTCCACCAGCACGCCCGACGTGGACGGACGCGACATCGTTTCCAACGCGGGCGGCGCGCCCGCGCGCGGCGTGCAGACCTGCCTCTCCTCCTTCGGGGACAACGTGGGCGAACTGAACCAGATGTTCGTCTGGGCCGATGGCGAGGCGATCCGGGTGAGCCTCACGGGCAATCTGCCCAGCGACACGTCTCCCATCCTGCTCTTCGTCGATGTGGACCCCGGCGCGGCGACCGGACAGTCGCGACTGGCCACCGCCCACCTGCCTTCGCCCCCGGCCACGCTGGCGCCGCTGGATGGCACCACGTTCGACGCCGGCTTCTCGCCGGATGCGCTCTACCACGTCAACACGACCGGCGGCCTGATCTACGTGGACCGCGTCACCCTGCCGGGCAGCGGCCTCGCCGTGAAGGACTATCGCGGATCCGTGGGGCTCGGATCGGGCCGCGGTGTCCTGACCGGAGGCTCCAATCCCGCCGGCATCGAGGTGGCCATGGACAACTCGAACACGACGGGCATCACCGGAACCTCGGTGGCCTCGGCGGGCACGGCCACCCGTGGCCTCGAGATGCGTCTGCCGCTGGCGGAACTTGGCCTGCCTGCGGGCTTCAGCGGCTCCATCTCGGTGTCGGCGTGCCTTGGCCAGACCACGGGCGCGCTCTCCAACCAGTGGCTGCCCGGGCTGGAGGCGGGCTCGGCCAACCTGGGCATGGCCCCCGATCTTCGCTCGGTGCCCGGCGCCCAGTTCACCAGCGTGACGCTGGGCCTGCAGGGCGACCTGGATGGGAACGGAACGGTGGACGCCGGCGACATCGGCAGCCTGCTGCTGCTCTTCGGTCCGTGCAACGGCTGCGCGGCGGATCTCGACGGCAGCGGCGAGGTGGATGCCGGCGACATCGGCAGCCTGCTGCTGCTGTTCAACTGAGGCCGTCAGTCCAGCGGCTTCACGCGGATCGCGCGGAACCAGACCTCGTCACCATGGTCCTGCAGGCCGATGTGCCCGCAGGCGTTGGTGGCGTACCTGGGCATCTTCGAGAACTTGCTCCGGGACACGCGGTCCTTCCAGTCCGGGCTGTTGCGCACGAAGTCCGCGGTCTTCACCCCGTTGAGGAAGTGCTGCACGTGGTCGCCGTTGGCCACGATGCGCACCTTGTTCCACTGGCCCACGGGCTTCACGGCACCCAGCGGCGCCGGATGGAGCGCGTAGTCCGCGCCGGCGCTGGTCAGGCGATCCTTGCCGTCGTTGTGCGTGGTGTCGTCCAGGATCTGCATCTCGGGCGCGTTCTCCCAGATGTTCGCGGTGTCCTCGCTGGCCCGGTAGAAGATGCCGCTGTTGCCTCCGGGCGTCACCTTCCACTCCAGTTCGAGCTCGAAGTTGCACCACTGATTCCGGGTGACCAGGTCGCCCCCCTCCATGCGGCCGTCACCGGCGGTCCGGAGGTGGACCAGGCAGCCGTCCTTCACCACCCAGGACGAGGGCACCTTCTCCGATCGGAACCCACGGAAGGATCTCGACACGTCGCCGCCATCGAACAGCGTGATCCAGGCCTGGTCCGCCGCGGCCGAAGCGCCTGGCGCGGCGGCATCCGGTGACCGGCAACCCGCCAGCGAGAGTGCGAGCAGACCTGCGATGAGGACGAGGTTCGGCATGCCCGCATGGTGTCTGCGGCCGCGCCGCGCCGCAAGGGCCCTGAATCCCGGGTGACCGCGGGCGTGATGCACCGGGGCATGCACCAGCCGGCGATCGGCTTCGCGTCGCTGCGGCGCAGTTCTTGGTCATTCGAGGCGAACTCCGGCAGCACGCGGCGTGGCGCGGATTAGGGTCGCCTCGGACGGTTCGCGTGCTTCGTCGCACGCACCAGGCCCATGGACGGTGACGCTGCCCCGCAGGCGCCGGCCGCGCATGGGCTGCTGACCCACCGTGCCGATTCGCCCTCGACCCGAAAGGATCCCCATGCACGCACGCACCACGATTCCGCTGGCCACCCTGGCCGCGGCCACCCTCGCCTGCACGGCCAGCGCCGCCGTGCTGCCCATCACCAGCAACACCAGCCTGAGCACCAGCGGCCTCGGCGCCTTCACCGGCACGCTGAACTACACCTATCTCGGCGGCACCAGCGGACAGCTGGATGTCACGCTGACGAACACCACCTCCGCCAC
>RFOC01000162.1 GCA_009926815.1 Planctomycetota bacterium | reverse complement strand
CCGACGCCGGCACCATCAAGCGCAGCCCCAAGATGCACGCGGGCTGGTTCCGCCAGACGCATGACCACCTGGACCGCACGCTCACGATCTGGCAGCACCTGCAGCGCACGGTGCCCGCGCGGCCTGGTGGCGCCAAGCTGACCGAGCAGGAGGCTCGCAACATGGCCGGCGCATTCCTGTTCAGCGGCAGCGAGCAGGAGAAGGTGCTGGGCGAACTCTCGGGCGGCGAGCGAGCTCGCGCGGTGATCGCGGGCCTGGTGGCCGGTGGCCACAACCTGCTCGTGCTCGACGAGCCCACGAACCATCTCGACATCCCGAGCGCCGAGCGGCTGGAGGAAGCGCTCGCCATGGACCCCGACGACGGTGGCTTCGACGGTGCCCTGCTGCTGGTCAGCCACGACCGCGCGCTGCTGCAGAGCACCTGCGACCGGCTCATCATCGTGGACGGCCACGGTGGTGCCGCGCTCTTCGACGGCACCTACGACGAATGGGAGGATCGCCGCACCGCCGAGATGAAGGCCGCGGCCAGGGAACCCGCCAGGCGACCCTCGCCCGCCGCCAAGCCAGCACCCAAGGCCGCCGATGCGCCCGCCGCGAAGCCTTCCAACGCCCCCAAGCCCAGGCGCTCACCGCTGGACAGCAAGAGCGCCGAGGACCTGGAGTCCGCCATCGCCCGGTTCACCGCGCGCCGCACGCAGATCGACGAGGAACTGGTCAGCCCCTCGCTGGCCCGCGATCGCGCGAAACTCGACAAGCTGGTGAAGGAACGCGAGAAGCTCGAGGCCGACCTGGCCGCGCACGAGGAGGCCTGGCTTCGCAAGGCCGATGCAGGGGCCTGACCTAGGCCCGCACCAGCAGCACGGGAATGCGCGTGCGATGACGCACCCCCGCGGCGACGCTGCCCAGCAGGATGTCCTTCACGATGCCGTGGCCGTGGGTGGCCATGGCGATGAGGTCGCAGCCCCGGTCCTCCGCCACCTGCACGATGCGTCGAGCGGGATCCCCCTGCTCCAGCAGCGTCTCCACCTCGAAGCCCTCCGCCACCAGCTCGGCCCGGCGACGCTCCAGGTAGGCGCGGTCGCCGCGCATCTCCTCGGAATCCTGCAGATCCAGCTGGTTCTGGTAGCGGGCCACCCAGCCATCGGCCACGTGCACCAGCAGCAGCCGCGAACCATGCAGGCGTGCCAGCTGCCGCACGTGGTCCACGATCGCCTGATCGGCCCTGGAGTTCTCCAGCGGCACCAGCACCTTGGCGTACATGGTCAGCCCTCCCCCCGCAGCCATCCAGCCACGGTCTGCCACAGCAGGAACGCGTTGAGCAGGATGATCACCCCGGCCACCGTCCACGCGATCGCGGCCATCCAGCCCGGGTTGGCGAACCGTCCCATCTTCACCCGGTCGCCGGTGAATCGAACCAGCGGCACCACCGCGAAGCTCAGCTGCAGCGAGAGGACCACCTGGCTCAGCACCAGCAGCTGCCCCACGCCCCGCTCACCCTGCGTGGCCGCCACGATGGCCGCGGGCACCACCGCCACCGATCGCGTGATGAGCCGACGCACCCACGGCCGCAGCCGAAGGTCGAGGAAGCCCTCCATGACGATCTGTCCAGCCAGCGTGCCGGTGAGCGTGCTTGCCTGGCCGCTGGCCAGCAGCGCCACCGCGAACACCGTGCCGGCCAGCGGCGCTCCCAGCACCGGGGCCAGGAGCCCGTGCGCATCGCCGATGTCCGCCACGCCGGCGTGCTCGGTGCCGTGGAAGGCGGCCGCGGAGAGCACCAGGATGGCCGCGTTGATGAAGAACGCGCAGAGCAGCGCCACCGTGGAATCCAGCGTGGCGAAGCGGATGGCCACGGCCTTGCCGGCATCGGTGCGCTCGTAGGCGCGCGTCTGCACCACGCTCGAGTGCAGGTAGAGGTTGTGCGGCATCACCGTGGCCCCCAGGATCCCCACCGCGATGTAGAGCATCTCGGGATTCGTCACCACCTCGGGCCTCGGCAGCAACCCACCCAGCGCCTCGCTCCACGCCGGGCTCGAGACGGCGAGCTCGTACGCGAAGCAGCCGCCGATGGTGACGATGAGCCCGCCGACGATGCATTCCAGCACGCGGAAACCCCGGCTCTGCAGCATGAGCACCACCAGCACGTCCAGCGCCGTGACCAGCACGCCCACCACCAGCGGCATGCCGAAGAGCAGGTTGAGGGCGATCGCCGAACCGATCACCTCGGCCAGGTCGCATGCCGCGATGGCCACCTCGCACACCAGCCACTGGACCAGGCCCCAGCCGCGTCCCGAGGCGTCTCGGCACGCCTGCGCCAGGTCGCGCTGCGCCGCGATGCCCAGCTTGAGCGCCAGGTGCTGCAGCAGGATGGCCATCAGGTTCGAGAGCAGGATGACGCAGAGCAGCGTGTAGCCGAATCGCGCGCCGCCGGCGAGATCGGTCGCCCAGTTGCCCGGGTCCATGTAGCCCACCGACACCATGAGGCCCGGACCCGAGAAGGCCAGCATCTTCCGCCAGAAGCCCGCGTGGCGCGCCACGGGCACGCTCGCGTGCGCCTCGGGCAGCGACGGATGGGCCGAGGCTCGACGCCATCCGGCGGCCGGCGGGACATGAGCGCCTTGTGGCTTCATCACCGCATGAGACTGTACCGGGAAAAAAGCCCGCCCCGACCGCGAAGGATCGGGGCGGGCCAGCGGTGGATGTCCGTTGCGGCGCCTCAGGGCGCCGTGATGGTGGATCCGGCCCCGTTTGCCGGATCCACCATCGCGAGTTCGTCTTCCCGGTCGTCGGCGGTCCAGATGCGTCCCGCCTCGCCCTCGATGCGCTCGAGCGAGAGGATCGCGTCCTGGCTGCCGTGCACGACCCAGCCGCCATCGCTGCGGTTGTCGTCGAAGCGCACGCCGCTGAAGGTGGCCGAGCCACCCGCGAGGAACGCCGCCGGACCGCTCTCGGCCGACACGTTGCCCTCGAAGGCCCCGCCCTGCACCAGCACGCGTGCCCGGTCCCCGTACAGGCCGCCGCCCCACGCGCCGCTGGCGACGCGGTTGTTGGCCATCACGGTGTCCTGCATCCGCACCTCACCCTCCATCAGGCCCAGACCTCCGCCGAAGGTGGTGGCCACGTTGGCTTCCACGCGGCAGCGATCCAGACGCACCTCGCTGCGTCGAGCGAGAAGTCCGCCTCCCGCGAAGGACGATCGGTTCCCGGTGAAGTGGCAGGCCTCGAAGTCCACGCGTGCATCCGTGGCCTCCACGCCGCCCGCGTTGCGGACGAAGCCGCAGCCCACGAACACGGTGGATCCCCGCTGCACGCTCGCGCCACGCCCGGTGTCGCCCCGGCCACCCTCGAAGGTGATGCCCTCGATTCGGCTGGAGCCGTCGCGGATCCAGGCGATGGGTCGCGTCGACCCGTCACCGACCACCTGCGTCGCGGTGGCACCGCCCACGCCAAGCAGGTGCACGGACCGGCCGTCGAGCAGGATGCGCTCGCGGTACACGCCAGGCGCGATCATGACCGTGGACCCATCCGGGGCCATGTCGATGGCGCCCTGGATGGTCGAACTCTCGCCGGGCACCTGAATCACCCGCGGCTCGCTCGAGCGAGCGCCGATCGACGAGCCCGCATCGAACTGCATCGCGCTCTGCGCAGCGCCGAGGAAGGTGCCGTTGAGGAACGCGGTCGCGGCCCCGATGCAGGCCACCGAGATCGTGAAGACACCCAGTGCCCGTCGTCGCCGAGGATCGCCACTCCCGTCGCAACCCTTCGCAGTCGTCATCGGTTCCATGCCTTGATCCTTCCGCTGGGGCGACACTGCACCGCCGATGTCACGAATCGGTTCCCCGCCACGCATCGATCGGATCTTCGGTTGCGGTTCCGGGCGCGACCCTCCTCGCGTCCGGACCCGGTGCCGGGCCATGCGGCCTGGCACCATGCGCGGCGGATGTTTCCCGCATCCGCAGGCCCTTCCGGGCCCCCTGCCGGACCCACCCTCCAGGGTCCGCCAGTCACGCACCAACCTTCGAATCCAATCGCCTGCCTGGCAAGCGAATTCCCGAGTTTCGCGGCCTCCGAACCGGTCCCATCCGGCCGGAGGTCGCTTGACCGGTGGTTCGGCGGAATCCAGGGGGCCCTTGAGCCCCCATGGCGGATTTTGGACAGAATCCCCCCATGGCTCGCCCAGGCCTTGCCCTCGGGGCCCTCGTCCGGATGGCCTCCCTGCTGCTGACGGCGTTCGCCGCGTGCGACGCGGTGCCCCAGCGGTTCGATGCGCTGCCGGTGCCCATGGGCTCCGCCGTGCTGGTGGCACCGGGCCTGCACGATCAGCCCGGCCCATGGAGTTGCGTGGATGCGGCGCATGATGCCTACCTGCACGAGTGGGCCCTGGTGATGGCCGGCGACGCGGCGGCGCTCGGCGAGCGGATCCGCGCCCTCAACAATCCGCTCGAGGGTGGCCAGTCACCGGGCTCCGAGGGAAACTGGATGGGTGACCTGGCGACGGTGCAGGCGTTCGCCCGCCGGCATGCCTCCACCCTGCGTCGACTGGAGTCGCTGGATGCGGAGCTCCTCTCGACGTGGTCCACCTGCCTCGGCCCCGCATGGTCCGAGCGACTCGAGGTGCTGCGCATCGATCGCGCCATTCACCGATGGCGCGCCGTGGCCGAGGCACAGGGGCCCGCGATCCTGGATCTGCGTCTGATGATTCCGCGCGTGGCCGTGGACGCGACCGAGGAGGCGGCCGTCCGCGAGGCGCTGCACGACTACGCCCGAAGACTGGAGCCCCTGGTCCGACGGGTGGCCGAGGCCCGCCTGCGCGCGCCACTGGACGGCATCCGGATCCGCCGGGACATGGAAGCGGCGGGCAC
>RFOC01000161.1 GCA_009926815.1 Planctomycetota bacterium | reverse complement strand
GTCACCCTGATCAACGCGGACCGTCTCGATCTCTCCGGGAGCGCCGAAGGACAAGGCCGTCTCGCGCTTGAATTCAACGAGCCCGCTCAACCGGATACGGCCGTCGCCCGCCAGGCGCTCCAGGGTGACCGCCTCGACGAGCACCGCATCCCGCTGGTCGTCCTGCCACTGGTAGCTGTAGCCCGCCCACTCGGCGGCTTCCTTCAGCAGCAGCCGCGTCTCCACCCAGCGGCGTGTGGCCGGGCTGCCCTCCTCCTCCTCGAGCGCGAACGAGTTCACGACCACCGTGCCGTCGGGGAAGTTCCACCCGTGAACGTCCAGCACGTCGATCGGCACCGGCTCCGGCCGCCCGTCGGGGCCGGGTCGCGAGGGAAGCGCCACGTACCTCACGGCATGGGCCCCGTCGCTCCACTGCGGGGCGTTGACGGCGTAGGGCAGCACGCCGGGTGCCATGGTGTGCTCGCGAACCGACGCGAACAGGCCCGTCTCGGTGAGCCGCCGCGGGAATGGCGGACGACGCCATGAGCCGATCCACCATGGCCTTGCGGAACGTGGCGTTGTCCTGGCCCGCCGCCTCCATGAGGTCGAAGGGCCGGAAGGTGCCGAAGTCCGCGTTCGTCGACGCGCAGGCCAGGGAGCGGTTCTGGGCGTGCCCGGCTCGAAGCTCGTCCAGCATGGCGTCGTTCAGCTGCTGCTCGAGCGTGCGGCGCAGGCCCGTGGGCTTCATGAGCGACTCGTTCCAGGGCAGGATGGGCAGCAGCCCGTTGGGCTCCACCAGGTCCGACGGCGGGTCGGCGTAGAGATCGGCGCCCACCTGAAGCGCGGATTCGGTGCCCAGGAACGCCAGGGGCGCCAGGAGCGCACCGGTGCTGGTGCCGAACACGGCGTCGAACTCCGGCCGGCGCATGGGCCCATCCGCGCACGTGCCCCAGCCCTGCAGGAAGCCCGCGCCGAAGGCGCCGAAGTCACCGCCCCCCGAGAGCACCAGCACGTCGAGCGAGCCGCCCGATGCGGCGCTTCGATTCATGCGATCCGTCACGCGAGCCGAGAGCGTGCGGAAGAACTCGCGGCAATCCTGCCGCTCGCGTTGCAGCCTCGCCGTGCGCTGCTCCGCCGTCTCCGGGGCCCGCTGCGGGCCATGGCAGCCACCCAGCAGCAGGCCTGCAAGAAGGACCGCGTGCGAGAGACGCACGCGACGCCGTGAGCGCGCGATGAGGTCTGGCATGCCGCGGAAGGTACGGCCCCGCGACGGCTCGCGGGTCTCAGGGTGCCGCCTGCGGGCGCACGCCCTGGGCCAACCGATCGAAATCGGCCCGCGAAGCCTCCACCGCCGCCGTGGGCCCCAGCAGCCGCACGAACACGGCGTGGGCCGGCCCCTGCACGATGGCTCCAAGCTGGGCCATGCCCGGCTTCGCCTCGGCCATGCCCATGCCCTTGAAGTCGCCCTCGAAGTCCACGCGCACCATGCGCAACGCGCCGATCGAACGCTCCGCTCGGGCCTTCACGCTGCCCGCGCCGCCGAACTGGTTCGCCCATCGCTCGATGTTGGCATCCACCGCACCACCATCGCCCGCGGGGAACACGCTCACGATCAGTTCCGCGCCACCCGGCACCTCGTACTGCAGCGTGCGGAACGCGGCCGTGGGCTTCACCCAGGTCCAGGCCACGGGCTTGGGGAACTCCATGGAGCCGCACTGCAGCCACGCGGGATCGCTGGTCGCGGTGCTGATGTTCGCCGGAGCGGCCGGCTGCGCGGGCATGGCGGGCGCGGACGGCGTGCCCGTGGCGCCGGAGGCGAACGGCGCAGGTGGCCGGGGCCGGGGCGAAGCGTCGCCGCAACCCACGACACCCACAACGAGCACGCACATGATCGCGCGGTTCCTTCGCATGGGCCTACGATAGCGGCATGCCCCGACTGCGCGTGCGCGCCGAGCGCATCTGGACCGCCGACGCCGCCGTGCCCTCCGCACGGGCGATCATCGTGCATGACGGCCGGATCGAGTCGTACGAGGGCACGCAGGCGAACCGGGACCTCGATGGCGGTGCATGGGTGGGCCCCGCCTTCATCGACGCCCACCTCCACATGACGCTCGGCGGGCTGGCGCTCTCGCAGTGCGATCTGTCCGCATGCGGCTCCCGCGAGGCCTTCGCCGCGTCGATCGCCACCGCCCACCAGGGCCTTCCCGCGGGCCGCTGGCTGAAGGCCAACGGCTGGGACCAGTCCCGCTGGGGCGGCCAGATGCCCACCGCCGAGTGGCTCCACGCCTGCGGCAATCGCCCCGCCATCGCCTGGCGCATGGACCAGCATGCGTGCGTGCTCAATCACGCGGCCCTGGCCCTGACCGCCGCGCGCTTCGACCTTCGCACCGATCCGCCCGGGGGACGCGTGGACCGCGATGACCAGGGGCGCCCCACGGGCCTCTTCCTGGAGCAGGCCGCCTGGAGGTGGGCCAAGGCGTGCGTGCCCGAGCCCAGCGTGCAGGAGCGACGCGAGGGACTGCGAGCCGCGGGCCTGCACCTGGCCCGACACGGCATCGCCACCGTGGGAAGCATGGAGTACGCCCGCGATCTGGTCGAGGCCATGGATCCGCTGCGCCGCGAACTGCCGCTCCGCGTCCGGGCCACGCTGCTCGACCGCGACTGGCCGCTGGACTGGAACCTGGCCAACTGCATCACGCGGGACGAGGGCCTGGCCATCATCGGCTTCAAGGCCTTCGTCGACGGCACGCTCGGCAGCCGCACGGCTCGCATGCTCGAGCCCTGGGCCGATCGACCCGGCGATTGCGGCCTGTTCATGGAACTGGCCGAGCGCGGCACGCTGGGCGAATGGATGCGCGAGGGCCTGCGGCGGGACTTCTCCATGAGCCTCCACGTCATCGGCGACGCGGCCATCCGCGCCGCGCTGGACGCCGCCGATGCCGCCGAGCGCCGCGGCACGCCGGCACGCGAGGCGCTGCGGCTGGAGCACGCGCAGACCATCCACCCCGACGACCTGCCCCGCATGCGCGGCCGCTGGGCCAGCATGCAGCCGCTGCACAAGCATTTCGATGCCCCGGGCGCGCCGGCCGCGCTGGGCCCGGACCGCATGGACCGCTTCTTCCCCTTCCGAAGCCTGGCCGAGCGAGGCGCCATGCTGGCCTTTGGAAGCGACTGGCCCATCGTGCCCCCCGACGTGATCGCGGGCATGCGGGCGGCCATCACGGGCCTCGATGCCGGCGGTGACCCCTGCCGCCCCGACGACAACCTGCACCCGGAGGCCGCGCTTCGCGCCTTCACCATCGACGCCGCGCGGTGCCTTCGCTGCAACGGCCGCACGGGCCGCATCGCGCCGGGCCTCTCGGCCGACCTGGTGTCGCTGGACCGCGACCCCATGCGGTGCAACTGGGTCACGGATCCGCCGAAGGTGCGGTGGTGCATGCACGCGGGCGTGGTCACCTTCGCGGCCTGAGCCGCCCGTATCCTGTCGGCATGGCCAGCGGATGGTGGATGCACGAGTTGTGGGAGCGAAGCCCCGTGCTGCTGGCCAGCTGGGTGGTCTTCTGGGTGCTGCTCAGCGTCATGCTGCACGAGCTGGCGCACGGCTGGACCGCGCTCTGGCAGGGCGACGACACGCCCCGCGCCGCTGGCCACATGAACTTCAGTCCGCTCACCCACATGGGCGGCACCTCCTTGATCTTCTTCGTGCTGGTGGGTTTCGCGTGGGGCCAGATGCCGGTCAGCCCGTGGCGCTTCCGCATGGGCCGCATGGGCGACGTCCTGGTGAGCGCGGCATGAACCTGCTGCTGGCGCTGGTGGCGCTGACGGCGCTGGGCATCTGGGCTCGCCATGGCCCCGAAGGCACTCGGGCGCACCTCAACCTGCAGTTGTTCCTGCTCACCGGCGGCTGGCTCAACCTGTTCCTGGCGGTGTTCAACATGCTGCCGGTGCCGCCGCTGGATGGGAGCACCGTGCTGGCCGGCCTGATGCCCCCCCTGCGACCGCTGCTGGAGAGCCCGGGCATGCGGCAGTTCGGCTGGATCGGCGTCTTCGCCCTGGGCATGCTCGGCTTGTTCGCCCCCATCCAGTCGCTCTGCCGGTCCCTTGCCCTGCGCTGGGCCGACCTCGTGGCCGGCTGGGTGGGCTGAAACCCCCCTCGGCGACCCCCTTGGAGGGAAGCCGGGGGCGCGTTACACTCGTCGATTCGCACCTGCCCGGTCGTAGGTGTCCGGCACGGCGAGGTCGACAGACCCGCCCCACCGGCACCCGGGATTGGCGAGCCGTTCGAGTGAACGGCGCGTCCCGAGACGGCGGCTGACGAAGGGACCCCCATGGTCGTTCTGCGTTTCAAGAAGTTCGGACGGATTCACAAGCCGTTCTACCGTCTCTGCGCCACGGACAAGCGCGCCCCGCGCGACGGCGCCGTGATCGAGGAGCTGGGCTGGTACGACCCGACCGCCCCCGAGGGCAAGCAGTGGAAGTTCGACATGGACCGGGTGCAGCACTGGTTCAGCAAGGGCGCTCAGCCCAGCCTGACCGTGGCCAACCTGGTCAAGAAGGCCGGCGGCACCATTCCCGCCGCGGCCGTGAAGGCGCTGGCCGTGCGCAGCAAGGTCAGTCGTCACCCGAAGCCCGAGGCTCCGAAGGCCGAGGAGAAGAAGGAGGGCTGATCCCCTCCTCCGGAGGCAGCGCGCATGCGCATCGACCTCCTCACGATCTTCCCGGAGATGATGGCGGCCCCGCTGGCCACCAGCATTCCCGGGCGGGCCGCCGCTGCCGGAAGCGTGCACTACCACGTGCACGACATCCGGAACTGGGCCACCGGTCCCCACCGCAAGGTGGACGACCGACCCTTCGGAGGCGGACCCGGCATGGTGTTCATGTGTGACCCCCTCGTCGACGCGGTCGAGGCGGTCGAGAAGATGGACCAACGGGCAGCCTGCC
>RFOC01000017.1 GCA_009926815.1 Planctomycetota bacterium | reverse complement strand
TTCCGTGCTGGCCGCGCGTCCGATCGCCATGGCCACGGTGGATCCGTCCGCGAGCGGACGGCGCCAGTCGCCGCCCAGTCTCCGCCCAGCGGTCTGCGTGGGGCAGATCGTCCGCCATGAGCGCATGGCGGATGGTCGGCACAACATCGTGCTGCACGGCGTGTGTCGGGCCCGCATCGTCGAGTTGATCGAGCCCGAGGGACAGCGCCTCTACCGGGAGGCGGTGCTGAGGCCGCTGGAGCCGCCCGGCCGCGCTGCGCCGCACATGCCCGAGGCGAGGCGCGTCCTTCGCGAGATGCTGCAGCGGCCGAGGGTCCGAAGGCTGGCGAGCGTGAAGGCGGTGACCGCGTGGGCGGAACGGGGCGATCTTCCGACGCACGCCGTGATCGAGGTGATCGGTGCCGCGCTCATCCAGGACGAGGCCACCCGGTATGCCCTGCTGTCGTGCGAGGACCCCTGGGCGCGGGCCCGGCTGGTGGCCGAGGCGATCCACCGGCTCGAGCGCGTGGTCACCGGCGCGGAGCGACAGAACCCGGGGACCTGGCCCAAGGGGCTGAGCTGGAACTGAGCCATGCGCCACTGGCTGCTCAAGACTGAACCCGACGTCTACTCGATCGACGACCTGCGTCGCGAGGGTCGCACGGACTGGGACCGCATCCGCAACCACCAGGTGAAGCTCTTCCTGCGCGACGCCATGGCCACGGGGGATCGGTGCCTCATCTACCACTCCAACGCGGAACCCACGGGCGTGGTGGGAACGGCCGTGGTGTGCGGCGCGGCCGTGCCCGACGCGACCCAGTTCCGCCGGGGTGACGAGTCCTTCGAGCCGCGCGCCACGCGCCAGGTGCCCGTGTGGTGGGCCCGTCCGGTCCGCTTCGGGAGCCGATTCGACCGCTGCGTGGAACTGGCCGAGCTGCGCGCGGAGCCGCGGCTCCGTGGTCTGGCCACGCTCAAGCGAGGCAACCGCCTGAGCGTGACGCCCGTGACCGCCGCCGAGTTCGCCTGCATCGAAGCCATGGGCGGCCGTGTCCGCGGCGGGTAGGCTCCCCCGGCGCGGACGCGCAAGGAGGCTTCCATGGGTGGCGTGCTCATCGTGGTGCTGATCGTGCTCGGGGTGATCGTGGTGACGCTGCTGTGGGGCGTCGGCGTCTACAACGCGCTGCAGCGGTCGCGCATCGGGGCCGAGGGCGCCTTCGCCGACATCGACGTGGAACTGCGGCGGCGGCACGACCTGGTGCCCAACCTGGTGGAGACGGTCAAGGGCTACGCCTCGCACGAGCGGCAGACGCTGGAGTCCGTCATGCAGGCGAGGGCCGCCGCCATGTCGGCGAAGGACCTGAATGAACGCATCGAGGCCGAGGGGGCGTTGACCCGTGGTCTGGGTCGGCTCCTGGCGGTGGCGGAGGCCTATCCCACGCTCAAGGCGGACGGCGGCTTCATGCGGCTCCAGGGTGAACTCTCGGACACCGAGAACCGGATCGCGGGCCGTCGCAACGGTTTCAACGCCGCGGCGGGCGGCTTCAACGAGACGCTGGCGGTCTTCCCCAACAACCTGGTGGGCGGGCTGTTCGGCTTCCGCCCGATCGACTTCCTGAAGGAGGTCGAAGAGGCCGTTCGCACCGCGCCCCGGGTGTCCTTCTAGGCATGGCCCGCGAACGGCTGGTTTCCGCCGAGGAGCGACCGGAGGAGAGCGAGGCGCTGGCGTCGCCCGCCCTGCGTCCGCAGCGGCTCGCCGAGTACGTGGGCCAGCGCGACCTGGTCGAGCGGGTCCGCATCGCGGTGCAGGCGGCGCGTGCGAGGCAGGAGCCCGTGGACCATGTGCTGCTGCATGGGCCACCCGGCCTGGGCAAGACCACCCTGGCGCACGTGATCGCGGCCGAGATGGGCACTCGCGCGGTCGTGACCAGCGGCCCCGCGCTCACCAAGGCCGGAGACCTGGTGGGCACGCTCACCCGGTTGGGCGCCGGCGACGTGCTCTTCATCGACGAGATCCATCGGCTGCCCGCGGCGGTGGAGGAATACATCTACCCCGCCATGGAGGAGTACCGCGTGGACTTCACCGTGGATCAGGGCATGCACGCCCGCATGGTGACCCTGCCGCTCAAGCCCTTCACGCTCATCGGCGCCACCACGCGCGCCGGTCTGCTCACGCAGGCGCTCCGGAGCCGCTTCGGCCTGGCTCATCACCTGGACTTCTACGCGCAGGAGGAGATCGAGCGGATCCTCGCGCGGGCGGCGGAACGCCTGGGCCTGCAGGCGGAGACTGCGGCGATCTCGACGCTGGCCACGCGAAGCCGCGGCACGCCGCGCGTGGCTCTTCGGCTGCTCCGCCGGGTGCGCGACTGGTCGCAGGTCAAGGGCCATGGTCGCGTGGATGCCGCCGCGGTGGCCGCCGGTCTGCAGCTGGAGGGCGTCGACGCCCATGGGCTGGACGAACTGGACCGCGGCTACCTGCGGACGCTGGCCCGGACCTACAAGGGCGGCCCGGTCGGTCTGGAGACGCTGGCGGCCACGCTGGGCGAGGACGCCGACACGCTCGAGGATCTGGTGGAGCCCTTCCTGCTCCGCACGGGCCTGCTGGCCCGGACGCGGCAGGGGCGAAGGCTCACGGCCGCCGGTGCCGAGCGCATCGGCGAGCGGCTCCCCGACGGCGCGCTCTTCGGCGAGTGAGGCTCAGAAGGCGTTGTCGATGCCCGACCAGGGGCCACCCATGGCGCCCTGCTGCTCCGCATTGAGCGTGCCCGTGCCCAGGCTCCGGCCTCCGGCGGCGGGAATGGAGAACTGCAGGCCGAAGGAGTACTGGTCCGTGATCACGCTGTACCCGATGTTGGCACCCAGGTTGAAGTCGGGGAAGGTGCGCACCAGCGAGGCGCTCATGGCCCGGATGTCCCCCTGGCCGAGATCGATCTGCGGGCTGGCCGAGAGCGAGTAGAGCTTGCCGATCTGGTAGGTCACGCCGGGCTGCAGCAGCTCGTCGTTGGGGTAGATCGCGCTGTCGTAGAAGTTGTTGATCATCCGGTACTCGCAGAAGAAGGCCACGTCCGGCGAGTGCTGCAGGTTCAGCCCGACCGAGCCTCGCGCGAAGTTGTCCTGGCCGGGGTTCTGCGCGGTGTTGCGGTCCTCGAAGAGCAGGGTGGTGCTGCCGTAGGCCGTGAGCGTGCTGGAGAGCGCCCAGGTGGATCGCGCGTAGGCGTGGTTGCCCCACTGGGAGAGCTCGGGTCGCCAGGCGAAGAACTGCGGGGTGGGGCTCTGGTAGTACGCGACGCTGCCGAGCCCCGTGGCCGTGCCGGGTCGCTGGAAGTTCGCGTCATCGTTGTTCACCACGGCGCCGAAGTCGAGCATGATCCAGTCCACGCTGCGCCAGTTGCCCGGACCGCCCCGATAGGTCTGCCAGCGCTGCGTGAGCCCCACCTGGGCCACGGCGGCGCCGGTCTGGCCCTCGACGTCCTGGTCGAAGATGGGGTACTGCCCATTGTCGCCGGTGTCGTAGCCGCCCCAGAGCACCGCATTGGGCTGCAGCACCCAGCGCAGCCGGTTCAGGTCGAGCGTGGAGCTCTGGATCTGGCCGAATTCCTGGCTGAACTCGGCGCTCGCCCGGGCGCCGCCGCCGAAGATGCCGCGAGCCACGCCGCCCGGTCCGCCCGGCCCCACCGTGGCCGTCCGGTAGTTCTGGAAGTCGTTGAGCATGTAGCCGATCAGCGAACCGGAGGCGAAGGGCGTCACCTTCACCACGTCCCAGTCCAGCGGCGCCGCCAGCTCATGCCGCGTGTAGCCGCGGACATAGGTCTCCTCGTTGTAGCCTTGCGTGGTGTACAGGTTGCTGATGCTCGAGTTGGCGTTGAGACCGGTGGCAAAGGCGTTGTTCTGGGCCGCCAGGGGGTCCGAGCCATTGGGCGTGCCGCGCTCCAGCTGCATGGACATGCCGTTGGCCGAGTACTCCTGGGTCCAGGTGAAGCTGTCGTCGAAGAGCGAATCCCCGTAGCGCCGGTAGGTGGCCTCCGGGTACTTCGCCACGCTGTAGGGCCGGCTGGCCAGCATCCAGCTGTTGATCACGTATCGGTCCAGGTCGTACTTCACCAGCGTGTCGAAGGCCGTGTGGTTGGACTGCAGCTTCAGGAAGCCGCTGGTCTCGTACTCGCGGCGATTCATGAAGTCGTTGGGCTTGAACGTGCTCACGAAGGCGCCATCGCTGGTCCAGGCCAGCTGCCCCTGCAGCAGCGAGTTGCGGTCCAGGGCCACCGTGGTCCCGCCATCGATCAGGCCGCGCCATTCGATCGGCGAGACGTACTCCACGCCGGAGGAGCTCTGCTCCGTGTTCTGGAAGTCGTAGAAACCGTACAGGTTCAGGTCGCCTGGCGCACCGGTGAGGCGGAGGCCCAGGCCGATGCCGTTCTTGGAATAGATGTCGTTCCCGAGTTCGGCACCCATGTCGAACGGGGGCTTCCAGCCCACCAGCTGCCAGAGGTCCCATCGGGTGCCCACGGTGACGCCCAGGTACTCGTTGAAGCCCACCTGCACCTGCGGCAGCAGGGGCCGATCCGCGTCGCCGCGAAGGTAGGGCCAGTAGAAGAAGGGCACGCTGCCCGCGCGCATGGTGATGTGCGAGGCCTCGAGCGTGGTGGTGGAATCGTCCGCGGGGCCCTTGGAGATGGTCACGCGGCTCGCGCCCACGGAGAGGTGCGGCCGGTGGAACTCGCTGAGCGAGACGCTGGCGTCGCGCGCCTCGAACTGGTCCTTCGCCACCTGCCGGACTTCCGCGGCGCGGGCGATCACGGGGATGCCGCTCCGCATGGAGGTGCGCAGCACCGCCTGCAGCGCGGCGGCGCGGCCGGTGGTCACGTCGTAGTAGACCTGTCCGCCCCGCATGGCGTAGGCGCCGTCCGTGGCGGTGACGTCGCCCTCGAGGTACACGCCCTCCACCAGTCCCGCATCGAGCTGTCCGGCACCCTCGCGGATGCTCCGGGCCGAGCCCGGCCTGAGGAAGATGACGGCCCGCTCCGCGGCCAGGCGCATCTCGCCCGACTTGAGCGCGGGATCGCGAGCCATGATGTCCACCTGCGCACCGCCGGTCACGGTGACGACATCCTGCTTCTCGTCGAGATGGGTCTCGCGTCCGGCGAAGGTCACGACATCGCCCTTGCGGAACGCCGGGGTGCCCGAGGCGGGAAGCGGCACCGCGGCGGGGCCGCCGGAGGGCGCCGGCGTGGATGGAGCGGGGGCGGCGGAAGCCTGCTGCACCTGCAGGTCCGGCTCCTTCGGCGGCACGGGGCGATCGACCTGGGGCTGCACCCGCAGCGAGGCGGGACCCGCGGCGATCGAGCGGAGATGCTCGGCAAGACGGGCGTCGGCCGGACCGGTCACCGCGGTGCCGGGCGAGCGGTCCTCCACCACCGGCGTGGCCAGCTTCACCTGTCCTCGGAAGGATGCCGTGACCAGCACGTTGCGGCCTTCCACGCCCAGACCGGCGCCGCGCGTGGGTTCGGTGACCTCGGGGAACCACGCGGCCATCTGGGTGATGACGCCCTCGGAGGAGGGGATGCGGTTGATCCAGACCACCGCGCTGGCCGCGCCGAAGCTGTAGCCCCCGATCGTCATGCGGACATCGCCGTCGATCGCGAGCCGCTGGGTGTCATCCACCTTCCACCGGAAGGCGCGCGTGGCTCGGATGGAGAGGTCGCCCTTCACGGGCACGATGGGCAGGACGAAGCCGCTCAGGCGATCACCGTTGATCGGGGCGTCGCGCAGACCCGCCTGGCTCGGTGGGGGAGCGAGGTCCGGTGAGCCCGCTGCCAGCAGCACCGGCAGGGTCAGCGGCAGCAGTCGGCGAAGCACGCGGGCATGCTACCGGCGGCGCCCGGCCTCAGCCGCGCCAGGCCGGTGGGGCGGCCAGCATGGCGTGCACCTCGCGAGCCAGCGAGGCGAGCACCCAGCAGGCGACGGCGGTGCCCGCGAAGGCGGCGGCAGCCACCGGATGATCCAGCGACGCGCACCAGGCGGCGGCGGTGGCCGGCGGCGAGGCGACCAGTGCGCGATGCAGGAGCAGGGCGGCATCCTCGCGCGCCGGAGCCCTCGCCGCGGCCCGAAGCAGCCATGCGAACCAGCCCAGGGCCAGCAGCGGCAGCAGGGCGAGCCACGGCCGATCCGGTGGCGGCCACGGCTCTGCGCCACGGCGCCACTGCAGCCAGAGCAGTCCCGCCACGCATGCCAGCGACAGCAGGCCGAGCAGCGTGGTGCCCTGCGTGTCCAGTGGCGGACGCTTGCCCAGGCGGCGGTGGGCCAGCGTCCCGGTCAGCGTGGCCTGCGCCAGCAGCAGCGCTGCCGGCATGGTGAA
The DNA here is from genome assembly GCA_009926815.1 of Planctomycetota bacterium. Lineage (GTDB taxonomy): Bacteria > Planctomycetota > Phycisphaerae > Phycisphaerales > SM1A02 > SYAC01. The sequence goes on along the minus strand of RFOC01000017.1, from coordinate 10,934 downwards.
GGGTTGTCCCGGCCAGGGGATGAACATGGCGCCGGCGTGCGCCAGTCCCATCATGGGGATGCCCAGCGCCGGCAGATGCCGCCCGATCAGGTTCCAGGCCACCAGGCCCGCCGCGGCCAGCAGCGCGACTCGGAGCGAGTCGTCGCCGAAGACCGCGGCCGCCAGCAGCGCCGTCACGAGCGAGCCGAAGGTGATGAGCGTGGCATGCGAGGTGCGCATGCGGCCGGCGGGCAGGGGTCTTCCCGGATTGGTGGCCTGGTCGCGTCGCTGGTCCAGCAGGTCATTCATGCCCGCGGCGAAACCCAGCATGCCGCCGCCCACCAGTCCGGCCAGCAGCAGGGCGAGCCAGAGATCCAGCGTCGCCACGGGTCGGTCCGCCGCCTGCGCGCTCCAGCGGGCCAGCAGCGAGGCCAGCCAGAGGTCGCTTCCCACGGCGAGCGCCAGGGGAAGCCGGACCAGCTGCAGCACCGAGAGCGCCTTGAGCAACAGGGCCCGCATCGGCCTCATGCTAGGGCCTTTGCAGGAACGGTCCGCCGCTTCCTACCATCCCCCTTCATGCGCCGCGCCGATGAACCTTCCGCCGAGACTCGCGCCGCAGGCCTGCGCGTGGCCATCGTCGCGAGCGACTATCACCGCGAGATCCATGATCGGCTGCTGGCCGGTGCCCGTGCCGCGTTCGGGCAGGCGGGTGGAGCCTCGGAGGATCTTCGCGTGGTGGTGGTGGACGGCGTGTACGACCTGCCGGCGCCCGTGGCCGAAGCCATCGAGCAGGGGGCGGATGCGGTGGTGACGCTGGGCTGCGTGGTCCGTGGCGAGACCCGCCATGATCGGCACATCGTGGATGCCGTCTTCGGCACGCTGGCCCAGATGGCCGCCACGCGCCGCGTGCCGGTGGCGGTGGGGATCCTCACGGTCGAGACGCTCAAGCAGGCGCGGCAGCGCGCCGGCGGCGAGAAGGGCGATGCGGGCGCGTTCGCCATGCGGGCGGCTCTCCGTTCGGCGTTGGCCCTGCGCGACATGCGGAAGGACGGTGGCCGTTGAAGCAGGGCATCGAGATGCGTCGCTGCGCGCTGCAGGCCATGTACGAACTGGACCAGGGCGGTTCCGAGGCCTCGCTCGCCGGTCACTTCGCGGACGAGTCCGAGACCCCGGCGGATGGCCGCGCGATCGAGCAGGGTCGCGCGCTGGCCGCCATGGCGTGGGAGTTCCGCGACGAGGCCGACCGCTCGCTCGCCGAGCTGGTCAGCGACTGGCCGGTGCATCGGCAGCCCGTCGTCGATCGCAACGTGCTCCGGCTGGCCTTCTACGAGATGAGCCACGCCGGCGTGCCGCACGCGCTGGCCATCGACCAGGCGGTGGAACTGGCGAGGGAGTTCGGCGGCGAGCGCAGCCCTGCGTTCGTCAATGCCGTGCTGGACCGCTGGTGGAAGAGCCGCGGCGGGACGGCCTGATGTTCCGCAAGGCGCTCGAGGCCCTGAAGCGAGGGGTGCAGCGGAGCGCGCAGGCGCTGGGTGGCGGCGTGCGGTCCCTGCTCATGGGTCGCGACCTGGACGAGGCCCTCATCGATCGGCTGGAGACGGCGCTGGTGTCCGCGGATGTGGGCGTGACCGTGGCGCGCGACCTGGTCGAGGAGGTCCGCGGGGAATTCCGCGCCGGCCGAGTCACCCAGGGCGCGCAGGCGATCGACCTCCTCAAGTCCCGGCTCAAGGCGAGGCTGCGCGGCGGGGACCTGGCGCTGGCGAAGGCGCCATCGGGTCCCACCGTGGTGCTGGTGGTCGGCGTGAACGGTTCGGGCAAGACGACCAGCGTGGCGAAGATCGCCAAGGCGCTGCGCGACGAGGGGCGTTCGGTGCTCCTGGCGGCGGCGGACACGTTCCGGGCCGGCGCCGTGGCGCAGCTCTCCATCTGGGCGGATCGCCTGGGCGTGGACATCGTGAAGGGCTCGCCCGGCGCGGATCCCGCCAGCGTGGCCTTCGACGCGGCCACGGCCGCCGTGGCGCGCGGCGTGGACACGCTGCTGGTGGACACGGCGGGACGCCTGCACACGCAGGAGGGCCTCATGCGCGAACTGGGAAAGATCCGCGCCGTGATCGCCAAGCGGATCCCCGGCGGTCCGCACGAGACGCTGCTGGTCCTCGACGCGACCACGGGCCAGAGCGCCATCGCGCAGGCCCGCATCTTCAAGGACACCGCGCAGGTCACCGGACTCTTCCTGGCCAAGCTCGATGGCACGGCTCGCGGTGGCTCCGTGGTGGCCATTCGCGAGGCCGTGGGCGTTCCGGTGAAGCTGGTGGGCGTGGGGGAGACCCCCGAGGACGTCCAGCCCTTCGATCCCGAGGCCTTCGTCGAAGCGCTCTTCGAGGGCGAGATCGCGGCTGGGTGAACCGGGGCGGTGCACCTACCATGGTCCCGTGCGACGCGGCTTCACCATCGTCGAGCTCCTCGTGGTCATCGGCATCATCGGCCTGCTGGTCGGCCTGACGGCGCCTGCGCTGAGCATGATCCGCGCCGAGAGCCGCAACAGCGGGTGCATGAGCAACCTGCGGCAGATCTTCATTCCGCTTCGGAGCTACTCGGACTCGATCGGCGGGCTGGTGCCCATCTGCAACATGCTGCCCGCGGTCGGGGAGCAGGGTCCCGAGGGCGGCCTGCCCCAGCTGCTGAAGGGCTTCCTCGATCCCGCGAGCGAGATCTGGCTCTGCCCCGCCGACTTCGATCCGGAGAGCCGCGAGACCGGCACCAGCTACCTGTACGTGCCCGGCCTGCTTCGCTACACGCCCGAGGTGCAGGTGCAGGTGGCCCGCACGGTGCTGAGCGAGCGCGACATCTCCGACAAGGCTCGCACCCGCATGCGGAACGAGCTGGAGGGACGCATGCTCCGCACCTTCTACGAGGGTGTGGAGAAGGCGCCTCAGGGCGCCAAGGGCGGCACGGTGCGAGCATCCAAGTACGCGGTGGTGGTCGACTCGCAGGATCGCCACCCCGGCACGCGGCAGCCTCGGAACGCGCTCTTCTCGGATGGCGAGGTGCGCGAGAACACGCCCCCGGACGAGGAAGAGGAGGAGGGAACCGATGGTTGAGCCACTCTGGCTGCAGTCGTGGCGATGGCGCCTGGAGCGGATCGACACGCGCCGCGCGGCTTCCACGGTGGCGGCGATGCTTCTGGCGCTGCTCCTGGGCGGCGGTGCGTGGTGGTGGCTGGCCGCCCGCTTCCGTCCGCCGCCGAGCATCTTCGACACGCCCGTGGACGGCGTGCTGGGCTACCTGGCGCTCAAGGATTTCTCCAAGCTTCCGCTGGAGGAACGGATCCGCTTCATGACGGAATTCGCCGACCGGTTCCGTGGCTTCGATCCCTCCGAGAGCGCCGCGGCGGCCGCCTTCCTGGCCGGGCTCAGCCAGCCCGCGCGCGAGCAGCTCCGGGAGAACGTGAAGGGCATGATGAAGGACGCGCTGGCGCAGGGCGCATCCGAGTACATGGGCCTGCCGGCATCGAAGCGGGGCGAGTACATCGACCAGTGGCTGGTGAAGTGGCAGCGGATCCTGGAACGCGGCGTGGGTGGCAAGGACAGCGGCAAGAATGACCAGGAGCGACTGGCCGACATGAAGCGGGAGGGCGAGCGCGGCGAGCGGCAGCGCGAGCGCTTCGCCCGCGGCAGCGGTTCCATGACCGATCGCGGCGTGACGCGCTTCATGGACGTCTGGGAGGGCGAGGTGCAGGACTCGAGCACCCCGCGCGAGCAGGGCCAGATCACCCGATTCCTGGACGACGTTCGCACGCGGTTGCTGACCAAGTGATCGCATGAACCGGAAGGGCGAGGCCATGCTGCCGGTGCGCGAGCGTGCCGCGGAGATCGCGGATGCGCTTCGGCGGACGTCCCGCCTGGTGCTGACCGCGGAGACTGGATCGGGCAAGACCACGCAGGTGCCACGGCTGGTGCTGGAGGCGGGTCTGCCAGGTCGCGTGCTGGTCCTGGAACCGCGACGGCTGGCGGCCCGCATGGTGGCGCGGCGCGTGGCCGCGGAGATGGGCAGCAGGCCTGGCGAACGGGTGGGCTGGCGCACGCGATTCGACGCCGCGTGGAGCGAGGCCACGGAGATCGGATTCCTGACGGAGGGCGTGTTCCTCCGCATGCTGATGGAGGATGCCACCCTGCGGGGGGTGGGCACGGTGGTGGTGGACGAGTTCCACGAGCGGAGCCTGCAGGCGGACCTGGCGGTGGCCGCCACGTGCAGGCTTCAGGCCGCCACCCGCCCCGACCTGAGACTTGTGGTGATGAGCGCCACGCTGGACGCCGAGCGGCTGGCCGCGCAGCTGGGTGCCGAGCGCCTGCACGTGACGGGCCGCGCGCATCCGGTGGAGGTCCGTCATGCCGCACCGCGAGCGGGCGAGGATCCGTGCGCCGCCGCCGCGCGCGCCGCGTCGGAACTGGTGCACGCCGTGCAGGGGGACGTGCTGGTCTTCATGCCTGGCGCGGCCGAGATCGAGCGGACCCTCGAGGCGCTTCGCGCGCTGCCGCAGGCCCGAGGGGTGGAACTTCGCCGACTGCACGGATCCATGCCCCCCGCGGAACAGGATCAGGCGCTGGAGTCCTCCGAACGCCCCCGCATCGTGGTCGCGACCAACGTGGCACAGACCTCCATCACCGTGCCCGGCGTGCGCGGCGTGGTCGACAGTGGCCTCGCCCGCGTGCACCGATCCGATGCCCGGCGATCGGTGGATGCGCTGCGCGTGGAGCCGATCAGCCGTGCGGCCGCGGACCAGCGATCGGGTCGGGCCGGACGCGTGAGCGCCGGTCGCTGCATCCGCCTGTGGAGCGAGACGGATCACGCGCGTCGACCCGCCTTCGATGATCCGGAGATCGCCCGGGCCGAGCTGGGCGACGTGGCGCTGCAGGTGGCGGCGATCTCGGGTTCGGTGCGCGACTTCCCATGGATCGAGCCGCCGCCCGCCGAGCCCTGGGCGCGGGCGCTGGGGCTGCTCGAGCGGTTGGGAGCCATCGATGCGCAGGGGGACCTGACGCCACAGGGCCGCGCCATGGCGCGACTTCCCGCTCCGCCGCGTGTGGCGGCCATGCTGCTGGCCGCCGAACGTCTCGGGTGCGTCAGTCGCGCGGCGCGCTGGGCGGCCATCGCCGCCGAGCGGGACTTCCTTCGCCATGCCGATGCGGCGGCGAAGCTGGCCTGCCTGGAGCCGGTCGATCCGCCGAGCGACCTGATCGTGCGCGAGCGCGTGCTGGATCGCCTGGCCGCCGGCCGTCCGCTGCCGCGCGGCGTGCAGATCCACGAGGAGGCCGCGCGCGAGGCGCTCCGGGCGTCGGAGCGACTCATGCGCGCCGCGAAGCCGGGCGATGACGCCTCGGCGCCGCTGGCGGCGGTCACGCAGGCGATGCTGGCTGGCTTCCCCGACGCGGTGGCGTGGCGGCCGGATGCGCAGCGACCGCACCTGCTCGCCGGTGGTCGGCGCAAGGCGGTGCTCGACCGCGGCTCCGTGGCGCAGGGGCAGGGCTTCCTGGTCTGCCTGCAGGCCGACGAGAATCCCGCGGATCCAGCCACGCAGATCCTCTCCATGGCCACGCCGGTGGAACAGGCATGGCTGCAGCAGGCCGTGCCCGGCGGGTTCACCCGGACGCACGCGCTGGCCTGGAATCCGCAGGCGCGTGCCGTCGAGCGCGTCACCTCGGAGAACTTCGAGGGCGTGCCCTTCGAGAGCGTGTCGCGGCCACCGCAGCCCGAGGATCGTGCGGAGGCGGAGCGGCTCCTGGCCGAGCGGGTGCACGCGGGGGAGGTCACGCTGCGGGGCTGGGATGAGGAGGTCGAGCAGTGGCTCGCGCGGGTCCGGTGCGTGGCCGCATGGTTCCCGGATCGGGGTCTGCTCACCTACACCGCCGATGAGCTCGAGGTGATCCGCCTGGAGCTGTGCTCCGGCATGCACCGTGCCAGCCAGGTCGAGGACCTGCCGTGCCTGCACGCCGTGCGCGAGGCGCTGGGACAGGAGGATCGCCGCTTCGTGGAGCGCATGGCACCGTCGGAGCTCCCGCTGCCGGGTGGCCATCGCCCCCTTCGCCTTCGCTACGAGCCCGGCCATCCGCCGCGCGGAGCGGCGCGCATCCAGCAGCTCTACGGTCTCGATCGCACGCCGACCGTGGCGGGCGGTCGCGTGCCCGTCACGCTCGAGATCCTGGGGCCGAACATGCGCCCGCTGCAGGTGACGAGCGATCTGGCCAACTTCTGGTCCACGCTCTATCCCAGCCTGCGGAACGAGCTTCGCCGCCGATATCCGCGCCACGACTGGCGCTGACGGCTCATTCCATGCCGGCCACGAAGCCCTCGCCCGTTCGGCGGCGAAGGCCCAGTCGCGTGCCCTCGCCCAGCTCGGTGCCCGGATCCTCGGGGAAGCGGGGCAGGTGGGGCGCCCAGGTGCGCTTGCCCTGGTGCACGTCGCGGATCAGGCTCACGCATTCCTCCGGATCATCCGTGATGTGCATGAGGTTCAGGTCGATCTCCCCGATGTAGCCGTGCTGGGCCAGCAGTCCGTTGCGCAGCCACTGCACCATCTGTTCCCAGAAGGCGCGGCCCATGAGCACCAGCGGCTTGGGCGTGGCCTTGAGGGTCTGCATGAGCGTGAGCGCCTCGAAGAGCTCGTCCAGCGTGCCGAAACCGCCCGGCAGGCACACCGTGGCCACCGAGCTCTTCACGAACATGAGCTTGCGGATGAAGAAGTACCGGAAGTCGAGCGACAGGGTCTGGTACGGGTTGGGCTTCTGCTCGCGCGGCAGCAGGATGTTGAGGCCCACGCTTCGGCCCCCGGCGGCCATGGCGCCCTTGTTCGCCGCCTCCATGATGCCGGGTCCGCCGCCGGTGATGACCGCGAAGCCCGCCTTCGCCAGACCGCTGCCCACCGCCTCGGCCATGGACCAGTAGCGGGTGTCGCTCGGGGTTCGAGCACTGCCGAACACGGCGACCGCGGGTCCGAGGTTGGCCATGGCGTCCGTGGCGTCCACGAACTCGCTCATGATGCGAAGGGCTCGCCAGGATTCCGCGCCCTGGGCCTGCCGGACCTCGTCGCTGGACATGCGGCAAGCGTAGCCGAACCCATTCCCCGGCCCGATCACCCAAGTGCCTGCCAATGCTGGGCTTGGGGGAGGGGATTTGAATCACCACCCCCCAAATCGCTACGATCCCGTTCCTATGGCACGGGCTCAGGCAGCGAAGGCGGCGTCGAAGGGTGCTCGCAAGTCGAACCAGGGGGGCGCGAAGGCCGCAACGCGAGCCGCCGTCGCCAGTTCCGTTGCCGAGCCCAAGCCGCTGCCCAAGGCGAAGATGCCCGACCTGGCCAACTACAACGCGGCCCTTCGGTGGCTCCACGAGCGCACGGACATCGAGCGTCAGCGTCATGTCCGCTACTCCGATGACGCGTTCAAGCTGGACCGCATGCGCAACGTGCTGGCCAAGCTGGGCAACCCGCACGAGCAGGTGAAGACGGTGCACGTGGCGGGCACCGTGGGCAAGGGCAGCACGGTGGCCATGGTCGCCAGCATGCTGCGGGCCTGCGGCTACGTGGTGGGCGAGTACACCAGCCCGCATCTCGTCGACGTGCGCGAGCGCATCCTGGTGAATGGCCGCATGGTGGGCAAGCCCACCTTCACCGAGCTCATGAAGAAGGTGGCCAAGGCCGCGATCAAGGCCGAGGAGGAGCCGACCTTCTTCGAGGTGATGACGGCCGCGGCCCTGAAGCACTTCGCCGACGAGGCCGTGGACATCGCCGTGATCGAGGTGGGCCTGGGGGGTCGCCTGGACAGCACCAACGTGATCACGCCCGAGGTGAGCGTGGTCACCACCATCGACTTCGATCACACCAAGCTGCTGGGCAACACGCTGGGCGCCATCGCCCGCGAGAAGGCGGGCATCTTCAAGAAGGGCGTGCCTGCCGTGGTGTTCGACCCGCCGAGCGAGGTGGACAAGGCCTTCCGCGAGGTGGCCGAGAAGGTGGGTGCGGACCTGCGCGTGGTGAACAAGGACATCGAGTTCAGCAGCCGGTTCTGCACCAGCGAGGACCTCGGCCCGCACACGCGCGTGTGCCTGTACACCAAGACCAGCCGGCTCGAGCACCTCCCGGTGCCGCTGCCCGGCGAGCACCAGAGCAGCAACTGCGGCCTGGCCCTGGCCGCCATCGACGTGCTCCGCAGCCGCGGCTTCGAGTGTCCCGAGGACAAGGTGGCCCGCGGCCTGGCCAACACCCGCGTGCCGGGGCGCATGGAACTGGTGCGGGACAGGCCCCGCGTGCTGGTGGATGGCGCCCACAACCCGATCAGCGTGCAGACCCTCATGAAGTGCGTGGGCGCGCACGTGCCCTACGACAGCATGGTCTGCATCTTCGGATGCTGCGCCGACAAGGACGTGGGCGTGATGCTGGACAAGGTGAACCTGGGCGCCGACAAGGTGATCTTCACCCGCGCCAGCACCACCCCTCGGGCCGCGGCTCCGGAGGACCTGCAGAAGATGTTCGCCGAGCGCAGCGGCAAGATGAGCCAGGTGGCTCGCACGCTGCCCGAGGCGCTCGAGCTGGCCATCCGCGCGGTGAGCCGCGAGGATCTCATCGTGGTCACGGGCAGCTTCTACCTGGTGGGTGAGACGCTTCGTCTGCTGCAGCAGGAGCGCGAGAAGGCCGAGGCGGTCCGCGCCTGACGCGGTAGCCTGCCCGCCTTCATGGGCGACGAGTCCACCCCATTCCGCTACGACGCCGCGCTGGCCGACCGCATCGAGATCGCATGGCAGGCGCGGTGGGAGCGCGATGGCGCGTATCGCGTGGGCAACCCCGGCGATCCCGGTTTCGACGCCAGCCGGCCGAAGTTCTACGTGCTCGACATGTTCCCCTACCCCAGCGGGGCGGGACTGCACGTGGGCCATCCGGAGGGCTACACGGCCACGGACATCGTGGCGCGCTTCAGGCGCATGCGCGGCTTCAACGTGCTGCACCCCATGGGCTGGGACGCCTTCGGCCTTCCGGCGGAGCAGTACGCCGTGCAGACCGGCGTGCACCCGCGCGTCACCACCACCAAGGCCATCGACAACTTCCGCAGGCAGCTCAAGCGGTTCGGCTTCTGCTACGACTGGAGCCGCGAGTTCGGCACCATCGATCCGGGCTACGTGCAGTGGACGCAGTGGATCTGGCTGCAGGCCTACGGCAGCTGGTACGACCCGAAGGCGGGGAAGGCGCGGCCCATCGCCGAGCTCGAAGGCGCCATGGCCGCCGGCGACGCGTCGATCGAGGTGCCGGGCGGCACGCGGCGATGGAGCGACTGCTCGCCGCTCGAGCGTCAGCGGTGGCTCGACACGCGTCGACTGGCCTACCTGGGCGAGCAGACCGTGAACTGGTGCCCGAAGCTGGGCACCGTGCTGGCCAACGAGGAGGTGATCGACGGTCGCAGCGAGCGTGGAGGCCATCCGGTGAGGCGGCTGCCGCTGAAGCAGTGGATGTTCCGCATCACCGCCTACGCCGACCGCCTGCTCGAGGATCTCGCGCTGGTCGAGTGGCCCGAGAGCACCCGCGTGCAGCAGGCCGAGTGGATCGGCCGCAGCGAGGGCGCCGAGATCGACTTCGCGGTGGAGGGCTTCGGCGCGCTTCGCGTGTTCACCACGCGGCCCGACACGCTCTTCGGCGCCACCTACATGGTGGTGGCGCCGGAGCACGCGTTGGTGCAGGCGGTGGCGAGCGGCGCCGGCTCGCTCGACGCGGCGTCCCGCGCGAAGCTGGTCGCCTACGCCCAGGCCAGCCGCGACCGGGCGGACGTCGATCGTCAGGCGGAGTCGAGGGAGAAGACCGGCTGCTTCACCGGCCTGCACGCGGTGAATCCCGCCACGGGCGAGCGCATGCCGGTCTGGACCGCCGACTACGTGCTCATGGGCTATGGCACCGGCGCCATCATGGCGGTGCCGGCGCACGATGAGCGAGACTTCGCCTTCGCCAAGGCGTTCCACCTGCCCATCCGTCAGGTGGTGGAGATCGCGAGCGAGCCCTGGACCGGCGAAAAGGCGACCAGCGGCGAGGGCACGGCGGTGCACAGCGCCTCGAAGGCGATCTCCATCAACGGCACGCCGACCGCCGAGGCGAAGCGCGCGGTGATCGCCTGGCTCGAGGCCGCTGGCCTGGGCAAGCGGCGCGTGAACTACCGCCTGCGCGACTGGCTCTTCAGCCGCCAGCGCTACTGGGGCGAGCCGTTCCCGGTGGTGTTCGACGAGCAGGGACTCCATCACCCGATCGCCGAGTCGAGGCTGCCCCTCACGCTTCCCGAGCTGGCCGACTACGCGCCCATCGAGAGCGACACGCCGCTGCCGCCGCTGGGCAAGGCCACCGCGTGGGTGAACGTCAGCGCGGGCGAGGCGGGCATCGATCCCGCGGTGCTGCCGGCGAGCGCCAGGGTGCGCCGCGAGACCAACACCATGCCCGGCTGGGCGGGCTCGTGCTGGTACTACCTGCGCTACTGCGATCCCATGAACGCCGGCCGCTTCGTCTCGAGCCAGGCCGAGCGCTACTGGATGACCGGCCCGGATGGGAAGGGCCGCGGCGTCGATCTCTACATCGGCGGCAACGAGCATGCGGTGCTGCACCTGCTCTATGCGCGCTTCTGGCACAAGATGCTGTTCGACCTCGGGCACGTGAGCACGCCCGAGCCCTTCGCCCGGCTCTTCCACCAGGGCCTGATCACCAGCCACGCGTACCAGCGGTCCGATCGCACGCTGGTGGCCGTGGACCAGGTGGAGGAGCGCGACGGCCGTCTCGTGGAGAAGGGTGGCGGCGAGGTCACGCAGGTGGTGGCCAAGATGTCCAAGAGCCTGAAGAACGTCATCAACCCCGATGACGTGATCGCCGAGTACGGCGCCGACACCTTCCGCCTGTACGAGATGTACATGGGCCCGCTCGAGGCCAGCAAGCC
>RFOC01000160.1 GCA_009926815.1 Planctomycetota bacterium | reverse complement strand
CAAGACGACCCCGACGCCAAGCACGGCCAGATAGCGGCCTGGAGCGTGGACGCTGATCGGCTGATGCATTGCCGCATCTTCCTCAACAGCATTGAATTTGAATGAACCGGGTTGTTTAGGAACCCATCCATCCCGTTCGATGGTGCGATGACCGACAGCCCGGCCACTCCCTCCCGCCTGGCACTGTTTGCCCGCAGCCCACTCAGCGGCGCTTGGTGGGATGAACTCGAGGCCCGTGGTCTTTTTGACGACCAGCGGCCCGCGATCAGCGCTCTGGATCAGCAGCTTCTCGATGACGGTGTCCGCCACGAGAGGGTGCTGCTCAACCAGCTGGAAAGGGAGGGCTACAGCGTTGCTCGCCTGCCTGGTAAGCAGTCCGCAGACGACCACGCCGCCACCCTGGCCGAGGCACGCCGCGTGGAGCGAGCCGCGGGCCTTCGGGCGGACGAGACCGCGTGAGTGCCGAGCAGCCTCCGGCGGGACCCATGGTCGCGCGCGTGGCGTGGTTCGTGGCGCTGGGCGGACTGCTCGGCGGCTACTTCATGGCCGCGCACGAGGTGTCGCGGGCGCTCGTGGGGGGATTTGACGCGTCCGCGGGGACCGTGACGATCGCCCTGATCGGCGCCGCGGTGGCGGGACTGCCGCTGGTGGCCCTGCTTCCGATTGCGCTCATGCCGGGGTGGTGGTGGTCACGGCGACTTCCGGCCATCCGCGCGGAGCACGGCCAGTGTCCAGGCTGCGGCTATCTCACGGGAAGATTTCCGTGCCCGGAATGCGGCGGTCAGGGGCGCGTGCCCTCGCAGGAACTCTTCACGCGCGCCGGGGTCATGCGCTTCGTGATCCTGTGCGCGGGCTGCCTGGTGGTCGGCGTGGTCCTGGCGGAGTGGCGCATCCACCGTGACGAGATCGCGTTCCTGGCCGAGGTGAACGCGCAGCACGCCGCGGGCCAGACCCGCCTGGCACGGCCGCGCGCAGGTTGGGGCTCGTTCGCCTCGCTCCGATGGGACGTGGCGGAGGGCTTCTCCGCCCCGCCGCCCTTCGAGGATCCCCGCATTCCGGGCTGGCGTGCCGCCGGCCGGCCCGCTTCCGACCGCAGGAATTGACCCGCGTTCACTGCTAGCATTCCGCGTTCCATGGCCACCGCACCCAAGCTCGATCATCCCACGCTGCCCCTGGTGAAGGAGCGCTTCGCCGAGGCGAAGTTCATGGCCACGGAGTTCCGGGGCCAGACCACCCTGGTGGTGCCGGTGGAGCGGCTTCACGATGTGGCCCGCTTCCTGAAGGACGATCCTCGCTGCGAATACAACTTCCTCAGCGACGTGACCGCGGTCGACTACCTGGACTACCCGGCCCCGCAGCCCGGACGCTTCGCGGTGATCTGGAACCTGCTCAGCCACAAGTTCGACCGCCGACTGCGGCTGAAGGTCTTCCTGAACCCCACCGTGGACACCACGGGCATCGACGCGGATCCGGCCCTGATGGTGGACAGCGTGACGGACCTCTGGCCCGGTGCGGAGTGGATGGAACGCGAGGTGTTCGACATGTACGGCATCCGGTTCCGGAATCATCCGGACCTGCGCCGCATCCTCATGTGGAAGGACTTCCCCGCCCACCCGCTGCGCAAGGACTACCCCCTGCGCGGCCGCGGGGAGCGCGAGCACTACCAGAAGCTTGCCCGCGACTCGGCCTGAGCCGGTCGGGGTCGAGGACGCCTTCCACGCGGGGTCAGAGGCCCGATTTCCGTCCAGAAACGGGGTTTCGGGGGTGAAATCGCCATTGAGCGAAAAAACACGCAAGTCGTGAGGGACGAAGCGCCGATTTTCCGTTTCTCCTTGTGAAGGAATCTGAGTGCGGGCCGCGGGAACCGGCCCCCTCAACGAGCGTTCGGTGGCCACGGGAACTGGCCCCGACGCAAGCAGGCGCGACGGACGGGAACCCGTCGCCCGGCAACCAGTAACGCGAACGGCCTCTCTCGAGGCCGTTCGCGTTTTTGCTTCGCTCCAGATTCTCACCGCTCGGGCAACCACGGATCGCCCTGATCGAACTGACGATCACGGCCGGCACTCCGGATCTGCCACCTCGGTGGTGATCCGACCTGGCGGTACTCCACGGCCACACCCCAGACGTCGGTCCGGTCACCCGCCAGGATGGTCAGCTGGTCCAGCGATGCCGGCGGATGGCCGTGCAGCCGCTCGTGCTCCTCCAGCGAGTCGGCCAGGTACTGGAGACGGCGGGCATTCTCGGCGGCGCGATCGATGCCCCATGACAGCAGCATGGCCTCGGCGATGGACGGTCCCAGGTCCTTGAACATGCCCTGCGCGTTCATCGAACCGAGGGCGGCGATGGCCTGCGGCGCGGCGACCACGGTGGCGGTGAACTGCGTGACGGTGGGCACCAGGAACTTGCTGATGACCTCCCTCAGGATCAGAAGGGCGATGCCCACGGCGACCACGAATCCGACCACCGCCACGAGCGTGGTGCCGATGCAGCCCGTGCCCAGGCACGACGATCGCCTGCGATTCACCGGCTGCGGATCCGGCGCATTGGGCACGAACACGGGCCGATCCGGCGACTGACCGCTGGTGCTGGGGTTGCTGTCCATGGGGTTCAGGGGTTCGCTGGTGCGCTCCAGGAGCCGTTGAAGGTGAGGTCATCGCCATCCATCACGCCGTCCACGCCTGCGCTTCGGATGCTCCACTTCCATGTCGGCGGACCACCCTCCAGTCGGTACTCGATGGGCCGACCCCACCCGTCCTTGAGCAGGTCCGCGGGGAGCGACAACTGGCCCAGATCCGTGGGCGGCGCTCCTGTCCGCGTCTGGTACGCCGTGATGGCCGTGTCCACCTGCAGCATGTGGTCGAGCGTCTCCAGCCCCTGTGGACCACCGCTCAGGACCAGCAGCACGGCCGCCGACACGGCCGCCAGTCCCGCCAGACTGACCACGGCCAGCAGCGGAACCAGGATCAGGCAGCCGCCGCAGGTGCCGATGGCGCCGATCACCACGCCAGCCACCGCGAAGCCCCGAGGGCGTCGCGTCAGCGCGATCAGGCTCAGGATGAGACCCACCGGACACAGCAGCCCGATGGTGAACGCGAGCCCCACCAGTGACGTGATGAAACCCGCCAGGCCAAGGCCGTTCGAGGATGCGGGGACTTCCGACGAACTGGGCGGTGCCGGTCGCGAGAACTGGCTCATGCCTCGATGCTAACTTTTCGCCTCCCGGGAGTCGGCGTGCGCATCAGGCGGCCCGGAAGCCCGCGGGACCGACGCGGGATGGCCGCCCACCGGCCCAGAGGAGGTCAGCCATGGAATCCGATCTGCATGCCCAGATGAAGCGGATGGCCTCGGCGTGGCTGCGTGCCGCCGATGCCTCGGCCGTGGCCCTGGAGGTGCGCACGGCCATTCCGTTCTGGCGGGTCGACGTGGCGGCGTGGTTCTGCGGAGGCATGCAACGGCTCGAGGCTCGCGAGCGCCTGTCGCGCAGCGAGATCGAGGCCCTGGCGGCCTCGCCGATCCCGTCACTCTGGCATGGCGACGAACCCCTGGCGAGGCTGCAGATCTCCGCGGGCGCCGTGGATCTCTTCGGCCAGCCTCTGCCACGCCCCGAGGCGGGCACGGTGCGCCGCATGATGGATGGCGTCCAGACCGTGCTCGTGGAATGCAAGGTGTCCCGCGCCGACTTTCTCAGCGATGGCGACGACCTGGCGACGGCATCGGCGGAGCACGCCCGCCTTCATGCGCGGCTGCGGCGCATGCAGGCCGATCTGCTGCCCCGGTGGGAACCCCACCTGCAGCGCCGCGGCGAGACGCTCTTCGAGCAGACGGATGGCTGGAGCGTGGAGCGATCGCGGCTGCAGAGCGTGCGGCAGGCGAGGCAGGCCGAGCGGCTGGCCCGCGAGGCGCTTCGAAGCCGGGTGAAGTTCGACCGCATGAGCCGATGGCGACTGGCGGACCGTCTCTACCTCTGCTGTCCCGCGGGTCTGGTGAAGCCGACCGAGGTGCCCGAGCGATGGGGACTGCTCGAGGTCACGCGAGGCGCTCTCCGCCTGCGCCGACCCGCCGCGCCGCTGGGTTCGCCCGCCACGCGCCGCTGGCTCACCGTGCAGGGCGTGCAGCGATCGAGCCGACGAAGTTCGTAGACTGATGCAGCCGTCCCGGTAGCTCAGCTGGATAGAGCAGGAGCCTTCTAAGCTCCAGGTCGCAGGTTCGACTCCTGCCCGGGACGCTTCACGTGACATTGGCGAAGTGCCAAAGATGATCACAAGCCTCTTCCCGGAAATGGTTTGTGATATTTTCGGCCGGTTTCATCCGGGATTGAATCCCTTGGGGCCGGGTTCCGAAATGTCTCCTCCCCGAGCACGCGCGCACGGGGACACAAGGAGACCCCATGCGAAACCTGATCAGCTGTGGATGCCTGGCCCTGCTCGCTTCCGTCGCCGTGGCCGACGAGACGACCCTGACCCGCGGAAACGTCCGCGTGACCGCCGAATTCGGCGCCGATCTCGAGATCGAGGACGTGGTCATCGAGACCCGAACCCAGGGTGGTTGGCAGATCGACGAATTCGAGACCGATGACGCCGTGGATCAGATCACCGAAGGTGACGCGACCGCGCTGGCCGCGGGATCCGACTGCGATGGCAACGGCATCGACGACGCCACCGACATCGCCGCCGGTGCAGCGGACGTGAACCGCAACGGCCAGCTTGATGGCTGCGAGCGTGGCCGCGGTGACGTGAACCTGAGCGGCTCCGTGAACATCTACGATGTCTACTTCATCCTGGGCCTCTGGGACACCTCGAACAACTCGGCTGGTGACCTGGATGGCGACGGCGAGATCTCGGGCGGTGACATCTCGCTGGTCCTGCTCGGCTTCGGCACCTGAACTCCCCCGGAACGGAAGGTCCGGCAGGCCGGGCGTGACTCTGCGACAATCGCGG
>RFOC01000159.1 GCA_009926815.1 Planctomycetota bacterium | reverse complement strand
GTGCAAAATCTTTACATGGTGGGCGCCAGCACGCACCCGGGTGCGGGTGTACCTGGTGTGTTGATGTCGGCACGCGCCATGGCTTCGGTGGTGCTGTAACGCTCATCGACCTCAAACACCGGTAAACCATAGCGCCCGAGCAACTGACGCGCAAAACGGCGGGCGCGGTGGGTGTTTTCATGTTCCGCCCCATCGGGGTGAAACGGCACACCCACCACCAAGGCATCCGGTTGCCAATCTTGGATGCAACGGGCAATCAAGGGCCAGCGCGCATCGCCCTGGGCTTGCAAATGGCCTTGGGGCGAGGCCTGGCACAGCAAGCGGTTGCCCACCGCCACACCGGTGCCATCGCCACGGTTGAGCGTCACGCTGCCGTCACGCACCGCCAGCACCTTCGCCGGCAGCAGCACGTCGGTCACTCGCATGGCCGCCTTCTCGGCCATGACACGCGCCATCTCCTGGAGCGCCTTCTCGGTCAGGTTGCTGCCCTTCTCGCCCACCAGGAACTCCGGGTTGCGCACGAACGCGCTGTTGTCCAGCTGCAGGTTCGCGCTCTCCAGCAGTCGGCCACTGGTGGTGTCGTACACCTTGGTCACCATGCTCAACCTCACCTGACGACGCGTGGCCTTCTTGCCGATCTCCTTGAACTCGGCCTCCTGGACGTTGTCCTGGAAGTCGTCGATGGTGGAGACCACCACGAACTTCGCGCCAGCCACGCGGAAGGTCTTCGCCGCGTTCGGATCCGCCCGATCCACGTTGCCGCTGGTCCCCAGATCCTGCTCCAGCACCACGTCCTTCAGGTCACTGCGCGCGATCACGTCGAACTTGCGCGTCTGCTGGAAGGCCGAGATCAGCTGGCTGTCGAGCGACTCCTGCACCCGGCCCAGCTCAAGGGCCTGACCCCGCTGGACCAGGGTGGCAGACAGGGCGGGCGTCACCTTCACCGCACCGATGGCCACGGGCATCTTCGTGGGTGCCGCCGCCTCCTGTCGGGCGTGCGCGGCGGACATCGGAACCAGCAGCACGAGGGCTGCGGTGACCAGGCGACGGACGAAGGCTGCGGGCATGACGCCCTCCTTTGGAGGCGGTGTGCGTGCGTGGGATGCTATCCGGGACCGGCAGACGGTCGGCGGTCCCGCGGGTTCGATCTCGGCGGCGGAATGCAAGGGTCCCGACCGTACACTGAAGGCATGCGCGGCCTGATCTTCACCGAGTTCATCGACCTGGTGGAGGAGAAGTTCGGGCTGTCCATGTCCGACGAGATCCTGTCGCAGCCTGGCCTGACCGATGGCGGGGCCTACACCTCGGTGGGCAACTACGACCACACCGAGATGCTCACGCTGGTCACCGGCCTCGCCGAGCGGACCGGGCTTCCGGCCGACGAGCTCTGCCGGATCTTCGGGGAGTGGCTCTTCCCCAAGCTCGCCCGCGGCTTCGACTTCGCGGTGAAGCCGCACCGGGACGCCTTCTCGTTCCTGCAGTCGCTGGATGGCGTGATCCATGTCGAGGTGAAGAAGCTCTATCCCGACGCACGCCTGCCCGCCGTGCCCGTGACGCGCTGCGACGAACGGGAACTCGTGATGGAATACAGATCGGAGCGGCCGTTCGCGGATGTCGCCGAGGGCCTGATCCGGGGTTGCCTGGCCTGGTTCGGCGAGCGGACCACCCTGCGGCGCGAGGCCCTGGGGTCCGATGGCGCACGGGCGGCCCGGTTCACCATCAGCCGGGTCGGAGCGCCCGCATGAGCCAGGAGGAACTGGAGATCCTCCGACGCCGCGCCGAGCGCGACCGCCGCGCCCGGGAGCGGGCCGAGGCGCTGCTGGAGGCGAAGGCGCGAGACCTGTACGACGCCAACGAGCGGCTCCGGCTGGCCACCACCGGACGTCTGGAATCGCTGGTTCGCGTCAGCGACGAACTGGGCCGGCTGCAGGATCTGGACATCCTCATGAACCGCGTGCTTCTGGAGGCCCGCACGCTCGTGGGCGCCACGGCGGGCATCCTGCATGTGCCCGAGGAGGGCGAGCTGCTCGCTGCCGTGCGCCAGCGTGACGAGGGCAGCCTGCCCTCGGTGAGCCCCGACTGCCTTCGGGCGCCCATGAGCATGCATTCGGTGGAAGGGGCGGTGGCCATGACGGGATCGCCCGTCAATCTGGCCGATGCACGGCACCCGCCCGACAACGTGCCCTACCGGTTCAATCCAGGTGTCGACCGGGCCCTGGGCATGTCCGCAGGCCCCATGCTCTGCATCGCGGTGCGAAACGCGGCGAGCGAGACGGTGGCG
The DNA here is from genome assembly GCA_009926815.1 of Planctomycetota bacterium. Lineage (GTDB taxonomy): Bacteria > Planctomycetota > Phycisphaerae > Phycisphaerales > SM1A02 > SYAC01. Next base: position 2,672 of record RFOC01000159.1, on the reverse strand, counting down.
GTGCTGCAGGTGGTGCGCGACCAGGCCAGCGGGGCCACGCGACCATTCAGCAGGGACGACGAGATGATGCTTCGCCACTTCGCCGGCCTTGCGGGCGTGGCGATCGATCGCGCTCGCCTGACCCGATCCATCATCAACCGCATGATCCGTGCGGTGCAGTTGCGCGATCCATTCGAGACCGCCATGCACGCCGAGCACGTGGCCGACCTGAGCGTGGAGCTCTGGAGAGCGTGGGCCGAGCGTTGCACGATCCATCCCATGGAGATCGAGCGGTCCGCGGACCGCCTGCGGATCGCCGCACGGCTGCACGACGCGGGCAAGGTGGGCGTGAGCGATGCGATCCTGAAGAAGCCGGCCAGGCTGACGCCCCGGGAACAGGACGAGGTCCGCAAGCACGTCATCATCGGCGCGCAGCTCTTCGACACGGTCGAGACGGACTTCGACCGCCACGCCCGCGACGTGGCCCTGTATCACCATGCGTGGTGGAATGGCGGCGGCTATCCATCCGCGGAGGATCTTGCCGAACTCCGTCGCGAGGCCCCCCGGGCCGCCGGTCCCGTGCTGGACCTGCGTGGCGAGGGCATTCCCCTCTTCGCCCGGATCGTGGCCATCGCGGACGTCTACGACGCGCTGCTCTCCCCCCGCGTCTACAAGAAGGCCTGGAGCGTGCCCGAGGCGCTCGAGGCCATCCGAACCGGTGCAGGAAGCCAGTTCGATCCCGCGCTGGCCGAGCTCTTCCCCGAGGTGGTCCGCCGCGTGGACGCCCGGGGCAGGCAATCGGCGGCCTGAGGCCGTCTGGCCGGGATTCCCGGGCCCAGCGGCATTGAAATGCGGTTTTTCCTCTTGTCCCGCCGGCCCGCCGGGGTACGTTTCTGCCCATGACCCGACTGTGCTGCCTCTTGGTCCTGATCGCCGCAGGCCTGAGGCTGGCCCCCCACAGCCCGGACGCTCCGCGCATGGCCGGTCCGATTCCGCCGGACCGCATCGTGAAGCTGCGGATCAACGATCCCCGCCCCTGGGAAGCGACGCCGATGCGGCTGGTGAACGACACGGGTCGCGGAACCTGCGTCGCGTCGATCATCGACACCCGCGCCTTCCGGCAGCAGATCGTGGAACCTGCACCGGGTGACGTGCAGGCTCGCAAGGGCCGCATGCTGGCGCCGCACCGGACGCCGGCCGCCCGCGAGGACGACGCGCCCAACGACCTGGTGGCCGTCGAGGACGTGAGCGACACGCCAACCCGGCCGGACGCGCTCTTCGCGGGCATCTCGAACACCGGATGGGACCCCCCCGACTGCACCGTGGCGGTGGGCCCCAACCACATCGTGTCCACGGTGAACACCAGCATCGCGTTCTTCAGCAAGACCGGCACCAAGACCTTCCAGCAGCCGCTGGACAACTCGGGAACGCCCGGCTTCTTCGAGCCGCAGGGCGCGCTCAACTTCGTGTTCGATCCGAAGGTGATCTATGACCGCATCTCGGGTCGCTTCGTGGTGGTGGCCCTGGAGTACTACAGCTCCGGCACCGCCTACGTGGACATCGCCGTCAGCGACGACAGCGATCCCAACGGCACCTGGTACAAGTACCGCACCAGTTCCGTGGTGAACGTCGGCGGCACGAACTACTGGGTCGACTATCCGGGTCTGGGCGTGGACGCCAACGGCATCTACGTCACGGGCAACCTCTTCGACTTCGCGGGGACCAGCTTCGGCGGCGGCTGGGTGCGCAGCATCCTGAAGAGTTCGGTGCTGGCCGGTGGCACCGCCAGTTTCGCCGATCTCCGGCTGGCCTCGGGCTCGAGCTACCAGGTGGCGGATGCCTGGGACGGCGACCGGGCCGTGCTGGTGCACCGGGGGTCGAACACCTCGGTCATCCTGACCGCGATCAACAACCCCTTCACCACGCCCTCCGCCATCACGCGGACGATCACGGTGCCCTCGAACACCGCGCCACCGGACGCGGGCGCTCTGGGCACCGCGGCCCCGCTCGACACGCTGGACGGGCGCATCATGAACGCCGTGGTGCGAGGCGGCAAGCTGTACACGTGCCACGCGGTGTCCGGCACCACCCGCGCCCTGGCCCGCTGGTACCAGGTGAACCTGAACAGCTGGCCCAACACCTCGACCAACATGCCCTCGCTGGCCATGAGCGGCAGCATCTCGCCCGCCAGCACCACCGAGAGCACGTTCTTCCCCGCCATCGCGGTCAACGCGCGCGGTGACGTCGCGGTGGTGCATGCCGCCAGTTCCACGGCCATCTATCCGCAGGTTCGGGCGGCATCGCGCCGTGCGGTGGACGCCAGCGGCACGCTGGGCGCCCCGGTCACGCTGGCCGCCGCCACGTCCAGTCCGGGTGGATCGGCGACCTCCCGCTGGGGCGACTACTTCGCCTGCGCGGTCGATCCGGTGAACGAGTGCACCTTCTGGGGGATCGGCGAGACGCGCAACGCCTCCGGATGGACCACGGCCATCAACAGCTTCACCGTGACCCCGTCCGCGGACCAGGACGGCGATGGCCTGGTCAACGCCGGCGACATCAGCCTCATGCTGCTCCAGTTCGGCGACTGCGCCTGCTGCACCGGCGACCTGGACCAGAACGGGATCGTGGATTCAGGCGACGTGAGCCTGCTGCTCCTGCAGTTCTCCTGAGGCGGCCGCCCGGCTCGCGGCGGC
>RFOC01000158.1 GCA_009926815.1 Planctomycetota bacterium | reverse complement strand
AGGGCGGCGAGTTCACCGAGATCTTCGAGGCTCAGCCCGCCAAGCTGGTGCCCTACATCAGCACCGACGTGTACGGCACCCGCGTGATCGACAGCGTCTGCGAGGGGCTGGTGTCGATCGATCCCCGCACGCTGAAGGTGCGCGGCCAGCTGGCCGATGCGTGGCAGGTGGACCCCGACGGCCTCTGGCTGCGGGCGCACATCCGCCCCGAGGCCTGCTTCAGCGACGGCACGCCCGTCACCGCCGAGGATGTCCGCTGGACGTTCAAGGACTTCGTGCTCAATCCGCTGATCGAGGCCGAGCGCGCCCGCAGCCTGATGGACAACATCACCGACGTGAAGGTGATCGACGAGCGCACCGTGGAGTTCGTCTTCAGCAAGGCGCTCTTCACCAACCTGCTCAACGCCATGGGCAACCCGATCCTGTGCAAGGCCTTCTACAGCCAGTTCGAGCCGGGCCAGATCAACCAGGCCACCGGCGTGCTGATGGGCAGCGGGCCCTATCGGCTGGAGCGATGCCCCAAGGGACCGGGCGAGCTGGATCGGCAGTGGACGCCGGGCACGGACGTGGTGCTGGTGCGCAACGACCGCTACTGGGGTCCGAAATCCCCGCTGGCGAGCCGACGGTTCAAGAGCATCAAGGACGACCTCGCCCGGCTGGTCGCCTTCCGCAACGGCGAGGCCAGCATGGTGCTGCCCACGAGCCCGCAGTTCAACAAGATCGAGCGGGAGGAGCCGGACTTCGCCAAGAAGGCCTACCAGCTCAAGTGGATCAACATGCGATGTGGCTACAGCTTCATCGCCTGGCAGTGCGGGCCGCGGCCCGGCGGGCGCACCACGCCCTTCACGGATGTGCGCGTGCGACGCGCCATGACCATGCTGCTCGACCGCGAGCGCATGATCCGCGACATCTTCGACGGCATCGGCATCGTCAGCAAGGGACCCGTGAATCCGGAGAGCCCCGGCAGCAACCCCGCGGTGAAGCCGCTGCCCTTCGATCCGGATCGCGCCAAGGCGCTGCTGGCGGAGGCGGGCTGGAAGGACCGTGACGGCGACGGCGTGCTGGAGAACGAGAAGGGCGAGAAGTTCCGCTTCGAGTACACCTACGCCACCGGCGGCGAGATCAGCGAGAAGATCGCGCGCTTCGTGAAGGACAGCTACGGCCGGGCCGGCATCGAGGTGACCACGCGGCCGGTGGACTGGAGCCGCTACCAGGACCTGCTGAAGACGCGCGACTTCGACGCGATCACCCTGGCCTGGAGCGCCAACAGCCCCGAGAGCGATCCGCGGCAGATCTTCCACAGCGAGAGCGTGAAGGAGGGCGGCGACAACTTCATCCAGTGGAAGAGCGCCCAGGTGGACGCGCTCATCGAGCAGGGTCGCCGCACCATGGACGAGGCCACCCGCATGCAGGTGTGGCAGGCCTTCGAGGCGGCGGTGGCGGAGGAGCAGCCGTACACCTTCATCCGAGTGTCGCCATGGCTTCGATTCGTGAGCCGCGACTTCGGCAACGTGAACACCTATCGCTCGGGCCTCCAGCCCGAGGAGTTCTTCCGAACGGGCGGTGGCAGCGTGCCCGCGCCGAGCAACTGACGGGCGAAGTCCGGACCTCCGCATGGGCACCTACATCGCCAGGCGACTGCTGCTGATGATCCCCACGCTGCTGGGGATCACGCTGCTGGTCTTCAGCCTGGTGGCCCTGGCGCCGGGCGGGATCGGTGCGGGACTGCAGGTGTCCGGTGGGCAGATGAGCGACACCAGTCGTGTGATGCAGATGCAGGCGTATCTGGAGGACCGCTACGGGCTCAACGACCCGGTGCTGGTGCAGTACGGCCGCTGGCTGGCGCAGATCTCGCCGGTGAAGTTCGGGCCGCGCTTCCAGCTGGCGCCCTCGGGCACGTGGGTGCGGCCGCCGCGTGACCTGCCCGAGCCGCCGCTGGCGGAGTGGTTCCCGCCTCCGCCCGACGCGGAACTGGGCCTTGCTCGCTCCGCCGGCGTGTCGACCTTCCAGGGGATGCGGTCCCTGGATCCGCACGAGCGGCATCGGGCGCTGCAGCGCGATGCCGAGGCGACTCGTCGCGCCTACGTGGGGTCCATACGGGCGTTCCGCGAGGCGCTGGCCGACTACGCCCGCGCCGAGGGCCTGCAGGATCGGCTGGACGCCAAGGGCGGTGCGGATCCATCGCGGTTCGGAGCGGTCTCGCCCAGGCGGGAGGGCAAGGCGTGGACGGCGCTCGAGTCGGCCGCCCGCGCCGTGCACACCGCCCAGCGGGCAGCGGTGGCCTCGTCGTGCGCGGAGCGGGCCAGCTTCGATGCGGAGCCCTATCCGCGGGTGGGCCTGCCGATCGTCCCGGGCCTGCTGTGGCTGGGACCGCCCGATCTGGGCGTGGCCTTCAGCAAGAATCGACCCGTGTCCGAGCTGATCCAGTCGGCGCTCCCGGTGACGCTTCTGCTGAACCTGATCGCGTTCCCCATCATCTACCTGATCGCCATCCCCACCGGCGTGCTGGCGGCCATGAAGCGGGGGTCATGGTTCGATTCCGCCAGCGGCGCCGTGTTCCTGATGCTCTGGAGCGTGCCCACGGTGCTCGCCGGCGTGCTGCTGATCGGCTTCGTGGCCAATCGCCAGTACCTGGGCCTGTTCCCCGTGAGTGGCCTGCACGACACGCAGGCGGAGCAGTGGACCTTCCTGCCGGGCCAGAGCGGTCGCGGCTGGCTGCTGGACCTGCTCTGGCACGTGGCCCTTCCGGTGACCTGCCTGGTGTACGGCGGCTTCGCGGTGCTGAGCAAGCAGTGCCGCGCGGCCATGCTCGACAACCTCAGTGCCGACTACGTGCGCACCGCCAAGGCCAAGGGTGTGCCCCGCATGGATGTGGTGATCCGCCACGTCTTCCGCAACAGCCTGCTGCCCCTGATCACCATGTTCGTGGGCATCTTCCCGGCCATGCTGGGCGGCAGCGTGGTGGTGGAGCGCATCTTCAGCGTGCCGGGCATGGGCACCCTGATCCTGGAGGCGATCGACCTGCGCGACCGGGAGATCATCCTGGCCAACACCTTCATGATCGCCTGCGTGAACCTGCTGGCGCTGCTGCTGGCGGACATCCTGTACGCCATGGCCGACCCGAGGGTGAGCTATGAGTGACGCGCCCGAGGTGATCAGCGGCATCGACGCGATGCGCGGCGTGGGCCAGCGCCGGGCCCGGGGCTTCTGGGCCGACGTGTGGGAACGCGTGCTTCGCCGGCGGGCCGCGGTCATCTCGCTGACGTGGATCGCGATGGTGGCGGCGGGTGCCGTGTTCGCGCCGCTGCTGGCCAACGCGCACCCGCTGCGGGTGGAGCGGCTGGGGCCTGCGGGCGAGGTGACCGGCGTGGCGTGGCCGCTGCTGGACAACCTTCGGGCGACGGACCTGCTCCTGCTGCTGGGTGTGGCCTTCGCGGCCATCTGGCTGCTGCCGGCACGCATGGCGGGGCTGCCAAGAGGCACCCGCGTGGCCATGCTGGCCATCGCCTTCGTGCAGGCCACGCTCACGGTGCTGGTGGTCTCGGTGGCGCATGACTGGCTGGATGCCACGCAACGGACCGAGGCGGTGCGGAACTGGGGCCGAGGCGAGGCGGCCCCGTGGCTGGTCGCCGCCGGCGTGGCCGTGCCGCTGGCGGTGCTTGCGGGTTCGCTGCCCACGATCGACCGTGCCGGGCCGCGTGTGGGCCTGGCCCTGCTGGTCGCGGTGGCCTGCACGCTCTGCCTGGCGGGTCGCTGGCAGACGCGCCTGGTGAACTTCGACCGCTACGCCGAGCAGGAGGTGGCCGGCGAGATCCGCGCCACCTACACGCTCATCCCGTGGAGTCCCGAGTTCGTGCGCAGCGACATGGGACTGGCCCGGCCAGGCATGCGCGCCGGCGAGCGGATCGAGAGCGAGCGGGAGACGCCGCTGGGTCGAAGGCGACTGTGGCTGGGGTCCGATGCGCTGGGTGGTGACGTGCTGAGCCAGATGATCTGGGCGTGCCGCCTCTCCATCTCGATCGGCCTGGTGTCCACGGGCATCTCGCTGCTCATCGGCGTCACGCTCGGCGCGATCGCCGGCTACTTCGGCGGTCGGGCGGATCTGCTGCTGCAGCGGCTGGTCGAGATCTTCATGGCCATCCCGGTGCTCTTCCTGCTCATCGTGGCGGCGGGCGTGCTGCCCAGGAACACGTACGTCATGATGGCCCTCATCGGCTGCTTCAGCTGGACCGGTGCGGCTCGCTTCACCCGGGCCGAGTTCCTGAAGCTGCGGAGGCAGGATTTCGTGCAGAGCGCCCAGAGCGTGGGTCTGCCCCTGCGGCTGATCCTGTTCCGGCACATGCTGCCCAACGGCATCACGCCGGTGCTGGTGGATGCCAGCTTCGCGGTGGCCGCGGCCATCACCGTGGAGGCCACGCTCTCCTTCCTGGGCCTGGGTCCGGATGGGCAGGCCAGCTGGGGCAAGCTGCTGTCGAGCGCCACCGCCAGCACGGGCACCTTCGTCTGGTGGCTGGCCGTCTTCCCCGGCGGCGCCATCTTCCTGAGCGTGCTCGCGTACAACGTGCTGGGCGAGTCGCTCCGCGACGCGATCGACCCCAAGCTTCGAAAGGCGGCCCACGGATGAGCGTGCAGGTGCAGTCCACGGCCGCGTCCGATGCGGGAGGGGCCGCCCGTCCGCTGCTCGAGGTGGCGGATCTGGCCGTGAGCTTCGACAACGCCAGCAACCCCGGCGGGCCGCGCATCCAGGCCGTGGCCGGCGTGAACATGACCCTGTTCCCGCGGCAGACGCTTGCGGTGGTGGGGGAGTCGGGCTGCGGCAAGAGCGTGACCGCCATGAGCGCCATGCAGCTCATTCCGCGGCCCCCGGGTCGCTTCGATCGGGGCAGCATCCTGCTGGAGGGCCGCGACCTTCTCTCCATGGGCGAACGCGAGATGCTGAAGGTGCGCGGCGGCGAGATCGCCATGATCTTCCAGGAGCCGATGACCAGCCTGAA
>RFOC01000157.1 GCA_009926815.1 Planctomycetota bacterium | reverse complement strand
CGATCTTGCGGATGAACTGCGGAATGTCGATGTGCGTGGGGCAGGCGTTCACGCAGGGCGCGTCGCTGCAGAACAGGCAGCGGTTGGCCTCGGCCACCGCCGCATCGCGCATCAACGGAAGCTTGAAGTCCGCGAAGGCCGTCTCGGAGCGGGTGGCGGGCAGCGGGGCAGTCATGCGATCGACGGGAATTTCGGCGGAAATCCCGTGGCGTCATAGGGTAACGCCATGGGGGCCATGTCGGAACCCTGCATCGGGCATTTTCGGCTCCCACTGAAGCGGCAAGCGCTTGCCCCGGATCGGTGCCCGCTCGTAGGTTGCCCGCATGGTCGAGATCACCGTCCGATACGAAGGCAACCTTCGCTGCAAGGCCACGCATGGACCCAGTGGCAGCACGCTGCTCACCGACGCCCCCAGGGACAACCACGGCAAGGGAGAGGCCTTCTCGCCCACCGACCTGGTGGCGGCGGCGCTTCCCAGCTGCATCATGACCATCATGGGCATCGTGGCACAGCGGCATGGCCTGGCGCTCGAGGGCATGACCGCCTCCACGCAGAAGGTGATGGCCGCGGACACGCCCCGGCGCATCGGCAGCCTGAAGACCGTGGTGCGCGTGCCGCTTCCCGCCGACCACCCGCAGCGGCAGCAGCTGGAGAACGCGGCGCACACCTGCCCCGTGCACAAGAGCCTCTCGGCGGGCATCGATGCCCCGATCGAGTTCGTCTGGACCGGGTGAGCCGCTGCGCCTCGGTTATGCTGCCGATTCGATGAGGCGATCGCGGTTCATGCTGGCGCGTGCCCTGGTGCTGGCGGCGGCCCTGCTGCCCATGGCCTGCGGATCGGCGCAGAAGAAGCAGACCATCGCCGAGAAGGCCAACCTGCTCGACAAGACGCTGTCGCAGCAGCAGCTGGACCTGCTCTCGAACGCCTTCGCGGATCGCTACTTCACGCTCATGCTCTCGGCCAGCGAGCGGGTCATGCGGGACAACCCCGACCTGCAGCAGCGCCGCATCATGAACGGCCTGCGGCTGCTCGGCGTGAGCAGCATGTACGACATCGCCACCAGCCCCGACACGGTCACCCAGCTGGTGGACCAGCTGGTGGTGGTCACGCTGCAGAACTACTTCTGGGTGGATTCGGGGCGGTCGCGGACCATCTGGGGACAGCGTGCCCAGTTCGTGGAGCAGAATCTCCGGCGCGCCCGCGAGGACATCTGGCAGATCGCCTCGCGCGTGTTCACCCGGGACCAGCTGGACGAGCTGGACATGCTCATCGCCAACTGGTGGTACACCAACGGCGGCACCGAATTCGTGGCCTATGTCCGCTTCTCGGATGTGGCCGCCAGCCGTGGCAGCACCCTGATCGAGGAAGTGAAGGGCGGTGGCGGCCTGCTGGAGCCGCTTGACCGCGCCACGGAGCAGGTGGCCCAGGCCAACTACGCGCTCGAGCGTTCCTTCTTCTGGGCCAAGCGCGTGCCGCTGTTCGCGGGCTGGAACGTGCAGGCGATCACCTACGACTTCCTGATCATGCCCGAGTCGCAGCGGCTGCTGCAGGACATCAACAATGTCAGCGACATGGCCGCGGGCATGCCCGACATGCTGGCCAGCAAGGGTGATCTGGGCAAGGAACTGCTGGCGCAGTATCGCGAATCGATCGTGGCCACCGGGCAGCTGCTCGACAAGGTGGGACCGCTGACCACCAGCACGCAGGCCATCCTGCGGGATTCCGACTCCGCCATGAAGAGCGTGACCGAGGCGCTCCGCGTGGTGCAGGCCATGCAGCAGGCCAGCGCCGCGGCGAATGCAGGCGGACCGCCCGCGAAGCCGGTGGACCTGAAGGAGTACGAGAGCCTGCTGAACGAGGTGCACAGGAACCTGGTGGCCGCGAATGACCTGCTGGGAACCACCAACAATCTCACGCAGGAGGAGCGTCTGGCTGCGGCGCTGAAACCCGTGGAGGCGCTCATCCAGATGCGCATCCGTGAGGTGCAGGGTGCTGCCGATGAGCTCACGAGCCGCATGATCTGGCGCATCGCCGCCCTGGTGGCCGGGGTGCTGGTGGCGATCTTCCTGTTCCAGGTCTGGAAGCGGAGGCAGGCATCATGAGACGCGTGCACGCCCTCGTCGCCCTGTTCGTGACGGTGTCCCTGGCCCTGGCGCCGCAGGCGGCCAAGCCCGCCGCGCAGCCCTCGGGTGCCCAGTCGCCGGCCGCTCCGCAGGGCTTCACGGGTGCCGCCGCCATCCAGGGGTGGTACACGGCCGAGGTCTCCGCGGCGGTGACCCGATTCCCCGAGTACGCGCCCAAGTCTCCGCCGTTCGAGGGTCGGATCCGCATTGCGGGCTCCAACTCCATGGCGCCGCTGCTCACCAAGTTCGCCTCCAGCTACGAGTCCGTGTATCCGGGCGTGAAGGTGTCGGTGAAGCAGGGCGGCAGCCAGAAGGGCCTCGAGACGCTGAAGGCCGGCGAGTGCGACATGGCCGCGGTGTCGCGAAGCCTGACGGATGCCGAGATCAAGGAACTGGAGGCGACCTCGGATCGCAAGGTTTTCCAGGTGCCCGTGGCTCTGGATGCCACCTGCATCTACGTGAATGCCGACAATCCGCTCGCCGGCATCACGCGTGACCAGCTCAACGGCATCTTCGCCCTGACGCACAGCATGACGAAGGATCCGATCATCCGCTGGAGCGATCTGGATCGGAAGTCGCCGCTGGGCGACGAGTTCATGCCCATCTATGCGCTTCCCATGAGCCACGGCACCATGCAGCGGTTCCAGGAGTTCGCCATGCCAGGTGAGGATCTGCAGACGGTCATGCGGTCCATCGAGCCGGGACCGTCCGCGGTGGTGAACGCGTGCTGCGCCTATCCGACCGCCATGGGCATCTCCGGCTACGCCAACCGCCAGCCGCGGGCGCGCATGCTGCCGGTGTCGGAGGGACCCGGCAAGCCTTTCGTGGCGCCCACCTTCACCACCATTCGCGACCACAGCTATCCCATGTGGCGGCCGCTCAACCTGGTGGTGCTGGCCTCGGATCCATCGGATGTGCCGGCGCTCACGCTCGACTTCCTGAAGTTCGTCTGGTCGGAATCGGGCCAGGACACCTGCGCCCAGCTGGGCGTGGTGGTGGCGGACATCGACCGTGCTCCGGAACTGATGAAGCCGTTCGTGTCATCGAAGTTCACCGGCACGCCCAAGGCGCCCTGAGCGCGTGGGCGTGGCCAGGATCTCATCCATGGCGCTCGCGGGGGCCATGGCGATCCTGCTGACCGCTGGAGAGCCCACGCTTGACCGGAACGCGGCGGAGCGCCTTCGGGCCGGACTGATGCAGGTCCGGCCTGGCGCCATCTGGGCCGAGGGAGTCACGGGCGAGTGCGTGGTGCAGGCGGCCGGCATGCGGATGCGCTGCTGGTACCGCGCCTTCGGGCCCCCGGTGCCTGGCCGGCCCCTGTTCATCTCCATGCACGGCGGTGGCAGCGCGCCGGCGGAGGTGAACGATCAGCAGTGGCGCAACCAGCAGCGTCTCTACGCCCCGGCCCACGGCGTGTACGTGGCACCTCGCGCACCCACGGACAGCTGGAACATGTGGCACCAGGATCACGTGACGCCGCTGCTGGACGCCCTGATCGCCAGCATGGTGCGCGAGCAGGCCATCGACCCGGACCGCGTGTACCTGATGGGCTACAGCGCGGGTGGCGACGGGGTGTACCAGCTGGCCACGCGCATGGCCGATCGCTTCGCCGCCGCGGCCATGATGGCGGGGCACCCCAACGAGACCAGACCCGATGGCCTTCGCAACCTGCCCTTCACGCTGCACATGGGAGACAGGGACGCGGCATTCGATCGCAACCGCATCGCGCGGGAGTGGGGCGAGCGGCTTGACGCGATGGCTGGCGAGGATCCGGGCGGCTATCCGCATCGGGTGGTGATCCACCCCGACAAGGGGCACTGGATGGATCGCGAGGATGCGGTGGCGGTGCCGTGGATGGCCACGCACCGTCGAAACCTTCGCCCCGATCGCGTGGTCTGGCTGCAGGATGACGCGCTCGAGCGGCGCTTCTACTGGCTCGTGAATCCGGACCCGGGCGTGGGCCAGCGCGTCGTCGTCCGGCGGCAGGGGCAGGACATCCATGTGGAGGAAGCGAAGGGCGTGCGTCGCCTGGGGTTCCTGCTGGACGACGGGATGCTGGATCTGGATCGGCCCATTCGCGTCACCATGGACGGATCCATGATCTTTCAGGGCGTGGTGCCAAGGTCGGATCGCGTCATGCGTCGGACATTGCTGGAGCGCGGCGACCCGTCGGCGGTGTTCACCGCCGAGATCGAGGTCGACCTTCCTGACGCGCCGCGCTGAAGCGGCGGCTCAGACCGGGCACTCGCCGAAGAGCAGGAGCAGGCTGCCGATGTCACCGGCATCCACGGCGCCGCTCACGTCCAGGTCGCCGGTGCAGCCCGGGCCCGCGGTGCAGTCGCCGAAGAGCAGGAGCAGGCTGCCGATGTCGCCCGCATCCACCACGCCGCTGCCATCAAGATCGGCTGGGCAGGGCGGCGGCGGGGCGCTGCAGGTGCTGGCTGCGGGCGAGGCCGCGTTGTGCGGCACCGGAGCGGTCACCACCGTGAAGTCGGCGGCATTGCTGTCGGTGTCAGCCATGCCCTCCTCGTTGCGCACGGCCCCGGTGGTCACCGAGAGCGCCGGAACGGCCGTGGTCTCGGCGCAGTTGGCGGTGCCGTAGGCCACCTTGTCCACCAGCGTGCCCGCAAGCTCGCTGCCGCAGGCCTTGTTGGTGTTGACCGCATTGAACAGGGCCACCTTGCCGTTCGTGGCGCTCATGGCCATGGTGAAGGTGAAGTCCGGGGTCACGGGCAGCGTGCCGCCCGCTGCGCTGCCGGTGGCGCTGGCCACCAGCACATGATGGCATGGCTGGATCACGGTGCCGGCAGGGAAGGTGAAGATGGCGCCGCTGTTGCTGCCCCAGTTGCCGGTGTTTCCGGTCAAGGGCCAGATGC
>RFOC01000156.1 GCA_009926815.1 Planctomycetota bacterium | reverse complement strand
CCAAGGCCGCCAAGGCCAAGGCCGAGAAGGGCAAGAAGAAGGGCCTTCGGTTCAGCCTGCCGGGCAAGGTGAAGAGCAAGCAGCTCACGCTCTTCACGCGGCAGCTCAGCACCCTGCAGGACGCAGGCCTGCCGCTGCTGCGGTCGCTCCAGATCCTGGAGCAGCAGCAGAAGCCGGGCAAGATGAAGTCCATCTTGGGCCAGGTGTGCGAGGACGTGGAGGGCGGCAACACCCTGAGCGAGAGCTTCCGCAAGCACCCCAAGGCCTTCGACCACCTCTACGCCAAGATGGTGGAGGCGGGCGAGATCGGCGGCGTGCTCGACGTGATCCTGCAGCGGCTTGCGGATTTCATGGAGAAGGGGCAGCGCCTCGCCCGTCGCATCAAGGGCGCCATGATCTATCCGGCGTGCGTGATCTCCATCGCCATCGCCATCGTGACGGGCATCATGTACTTCGTGATCCCGAAGTTCCAGGAGATCTTCAAGGACTTCGGCGTGAAGCTGCCCGCACCCACGGAGTTCCTGATCAACAGCAGCAAGTGGGTGGCCGGCACGTCCAGCAAGGACCAGTCGGTGCCCGGCGTGATCTGGATCCTGGCGGCGCCGTTCGCCATCTTCTTCGGCTTCAAGCTGATCCGGAAGACGCCGATCGGACGCAAGGTCTTCGACATGGTGCTGCTTCGGTTGCCGGGCATCGGCAACCTGACGCGCAAGACGGTGGTGGCCCGCTTCACCCGGACGCTGGGCACGCTCATCTCCGCGGGCGTGCCCATCCTGGAGGCGGTCAAGATCACCCGGGACACCTGCGGCAACTACGTCTTCGAGAAGGCCCTCAACAACGTCCATGACAGCATTCGCGAGGGCGAGAGCTTCTCCACCCCGCTGCGGAGCAGCAAGGTGGTGGATTCCATCGTGGTCAACATGATCGACGTGGGCGAGGAGACGGGTGACATGGACGTCATGCTCACCAAGATCGCCGACAACTACGACGAGGAAGTCGACGTGGCGGTGGGCAGCCTGCTCAGCCTGCTGGAGCCGTTCATGGTGATCATCCTGGGCGGCATCATCGGCGGCATCGTGCTGGCGCTGTTCCTGCCGCTGGTCAGCATGATCGAGAGCGTCTCGGGCGGAGGCAAGAAGCCGTGAAGCCCCGCAACGCCAGGACGGCGTTCACGCTGGTCGAGCTGCTGGTGGTCATCGGCATCATCGCCGTGCTCGCCGGCCTGCTGATCGTGGGCGTGGGTGCAGCCACCCGCAAGGCGCAGATGGCCAACACCCGGTTCCTCATGACCAGCATCGTGCAGGCCATGGCTCGCTTCAAGGCGGACCACGGGTACTACCCGCCGGTGCTGGGGGATCCGGGCAGCCTGGCGGCCGGGGCCTTCGGCAGCTGGACATCCAGTCCCACGCGATCCGCGGGCCCCAGCACCGCAGGACAGATGCTCTTTCCCTCCGGACAGGTCGGATGGATGAGGGATCTGCTGATCCCGCCCTCGCAGGCCGCGGTGCCCGGAGGCACCAGCAAGGTGTCGCAGTGGACGAGCGCCGAGTCCAAGGCGCTGCAACGCTGGCACAGCGTCACCAGCCCCGCGGAATATCTGCTCGGCTGGGGTGACCGGAGTGGTGACGGCTACGGCATCTGCGGCACGCTTCCGGAGATCCCGCCGCCCACGCTCAAGCCCGGTCAGCGGGAGGTTCCCCGTGATGGCCTTCGATCGCCGGGGCTCGACGGCGTCTGGGGCGCTGCGCTCACGCCTCGCATGGCCTCCGATCTCGCCGGCACCTCGGCTGGCACGGCGCCCTACACGGGGTCATCCCTGTTCGCGGGTCGCAACGTGGGCACCTTTGGCGCGAGGAACCTGGCGGTTCCGGCCCGCTCCAAGGTGGACGCCGCCGCCAACGATCTCGGCAACGACGATGCGGCAGTGCCGCTTCGTTTCCAGCCGAACCTGCAGGGCAAGGTGTTCGGTCCCTACCTCGAGCTGAAGGATCCCGGCACGCTCGGCGGGATTCGTGGCATCAGGGCGGACGGCGAATGGGACGTCGTCCGGTCCTCCGAGGGAGACCCGAATTTCGACGTCTATCCCAAGTGCATCCTGGACTACTGGGGCTCGCCGATCCGCTACTACCGGAAGGGATACATGAACTTCAGTCCCTCGGCCCCGGACACCACGCAGGATGGCACGGCGTTCGATCTGGGCGATTTCTTCGCGCTCCGTCCCGCACGCGCGGATGAGTCCGACTACGTGCCCAAGGCGGAAGCGGCTCGCGAATGCCTGGATGACGAGAATCCGGACCTGCAGTCCGATGGCGGGTTTCAGGGGCGTGACCGCAGCGCCACGCGTCGGCTTCGGGCGGCGGACATCGCGTTGCTCAGCGCCGGACCGGACCGTCGCGTCGATCTGACGCGGCGACTGGGGTTCTCGGGTCCCAACAAGACCCAGGACGTGAACGAGGACAACATCGTGGAGACCGGGCCGTGAGTCGTCGCTCGGGCTTCACGCTGGTCGAGCTGCTGGTCGCGATCGGCGTGATCGCCATCCTTGCATCCCTCGTCGTCGCGGTGGGTGGTGGTGTCCTGGCCCGTGGCGAGCGCACGCAGGTGGAGAGCATGTTCCTGTCCCTGGATCAGGCGATCGTCGCGCTGGAGGAGTCCAGGGGTCAGCCGCTGGTGTTCAACCGCCGCAAGAGTCCCACGGACACTTCCCAGCAGGACAACGCCCGGTTCTCCGACGTCGATGAACTGACGAGCACCGGTGCCTACATCATGCCACGCTTGCTCAGGCTTCTCGCCGGCAATCCGGGCGCCTGGAGCGCCCTCTCGAGCATCTCGCCGGACTTCCTTCGACGCGAGGACAAGACCTGGCCGGACGGTGTCAGGACCACCTGGAATCTTCGGGACCCGTGGGGCGAGCAGATCGTGGTCATCCCGCCCGGAAGGCCGGCGACCCGCGCCGAGATCAAGAAGGCCCGGGAGGAACTCAAGGCAGGTCGGACCACGTCCGCGGCGGATCCACTCGGGTTCGGCATCGACATGGGCGACGCCACGGTGCGCACGGCGGACGAGGGGGTCTACATGAAGGCCGCTTGCGTGGGCAGGCGATGGCTCTTCCTCTCCAAGGGTCCCGACCGCAACATGGGTCAGGCCTTCGGGCAGGGGGGCACGAATCAGGATGGCACGCTGTCCTGGGACGACAACGTCCTCAACTATGAGCCCGTGAGGCTGAATCCATGAGGCCAGCGGCCCCAGGACGATCGGGATTCACGCTGACCGAGCTTCTCGTGGCGATCGGCGTGATCGCGGTGCTGGCGTCCCTCGTGGTCGCGGTGGGCACCGGCATGCTTGCCCGCGGCGAGCGCACCCAGATGGAGAGCGCCTATCAGGCTCTGGACCAGGCCATCCTGGCCATGGAGGAGTCCCGGGGCCAGCCGCTCGTCTTCAACCGACGTCGCAGCATGAGCGATGCAGCCATGCAGGATGGCATGGCCTTCAGCGATCTCGACGAGCTCCCGCCCACCTTCGTGAACGAGGCCTACATCATGCCTCGGCTGCTCGCCCTGCTGGCCGCGAATGGTGCGGCATGGAACAGCCTCTCCGCCGTCAGTCCCGATCTGCTCCGGCGGGAGGAGAAGGTGTGGCCCGACGGACGGCGGACCACCTGGAATCTCCGCGATCCGTGGGGCCAGCAGGTGGCCGTGGTTCCGCCTGGCCGGGCGGCGACGCGTGGAGAGATCCGCCGCGCCCGCGACGCCGTGCGGGCGGGTCAGCGGACCTCTTCGGCGGACCCTCTTCGACTTGGCATCGACCTGGGTGACGACACGATGGATGAGGTGTCGATGGGCGTCAGTTGCACGGGGCGGCGCTGGCTCTTCATCTCCACGGGCCCGGATCGGACATCGGGCAGGATGGGCACCTCCGGGGCGTGGCAGGACAATGTCCTGAACTACGAACCGGTGGGGGCCCAGCCGTGAATCGTCGAGCCTTCACGCTGATCGAGCTTCTGGCGGTCATCGGCATCCTGGTGACGCTGGCCACCCTGACGGCCATCAGCGTGGCACGCATCGGCAAGGACACCCGCCTGAGCAGCGCCACCAACACGCTGCTGAACGTGCTGGAAACGGCGCGCACCCGGGCCATCCGCGAGCACAAGCCCATGCTGGTCGCCTTCACCGTGAACGTGGAGTTGCTCGCTGCCCCGCAGGCGGGGAATGCCCCCATCGATCCCACCCGGATCAAGAAGCAGTGGACCGAGGCGGTCATCGGTCGCCTGGAGGAGGCATTGGTTCGCCAGCCGAGCAGCAGCGACGATCCAACGCGGCAGAACTACATGGACCGGTTCGAGCCGCATCCAGACTTCCAGCCCGTGAAGTTCTCGGAGGGCATCAAGATCGCCGGCCCCCGCACGGACTTCGGCCAGGATGGCCGCTGGATCACGCAGCCGGATCTTCGCAATGTCGAGCACGGACGCATGATCGGCGTTCTCTTCGGACCGGACGGCAGCCTCATGACCCGCCTGCCTGGGGGCGGGCTGGCCAATGCGGGCATGTATCGCAGCGCCGTGCTGGATCTGGATCGGGACGGCACGCAGCGGGAGCCCGACTCCGCCGAGGGTGCCGCTCGCTACTTCACCCATGACGACTTCGAGGACGAGCCCAGCATCCAGTACTGCCAGTTCGTGGCGGTCTTCGACGACAAGCAGGCCCGGGAGATCTACGACGCCAAGAACTGGCAGGGGAGCGCGGGTGGCAGTTTCGCCATCGACACGCCCTGCTCCAGCTACGGCGCGGGCCAGGAGCGGATGCGCTGCGAACAGAGCGAGTTCATCAACCAGTTCGCCGACCGCATCGTGATCAACCGCAACACCGGGCGTGCCGAGGTGAAGGCGCGATGAGGCGGGGCTTCACGCTGGTCGAGTTGATCCTGGCGATCTTCATCCTCGGCATCGGGATGATCAGCGTGGCTGCGCTCTTTCCCGCCGGCATCGCCCAGCAGCAGGCCAGCGAGGACGAG
>RFOC01000155.1 GCA_009926815.1 Planctomycetota bacterium | reverse complement strand
ATACCGCCCGGGACGCCCCGGACCGATGGTGCCAAGTTAGCCCCCCGCGCATTTCAGTCAAGACAAATCTGTCGCAAATTTCCCCGCCGGAACCGGAATTGTCACGCAAAGCGGCTGGACGCCCCTATCGCTCCTGGAAATCCAGATCCACCCCGTAGCTCTCGCGGACACCCAGCAGGGCGAGCATGGCCACGGCCATGACCACCACCGCGGCGATCACCGCCGCCTGCCATGCGGCGGCGGGCTGATGCCCCAGCGTGCGCTCGATCCACAGCCAGAGTCCCGCCGTTGCCGCAGCGCTCCATCGAACCACGTTGGGCGCGGTGGTGGCGGCCGTGGCCCGCACGTTCGTCCCGAACTGCTCCGCCGCCGTGGTGGCGAACACCGCCCAGTACCCGCACCCCAGGCCCATGGCCCCGCACGCCGCATAGAACCACGCCTGGGAGCGACTGCCCAGCGTGAAGTAGGCCAGCATGGCCGCGACCATGATCAGATGGAACGCGAGCACCGCCTTGCGGCGGCTTCGCAGCCACTGGCTCAGCAAGCCACTGGCCAGGTCACCCATGGCCAGCCCCACGTAGCACCACATGACGGAGCGACCGGGATCCGGCTTCTCCGAGGCGGGCAGTCCCAGGCTGGCACCGATCACGTCGCCGTACTTGACCAGCGTGCCCACGCCGAACCAGATCGGCACGGCCATGAGCACCACGCACAGGTAGCGACGCAGCCTGGCGGGTGGCCACGCGAGCATCCAGATGGCACCACGATGGCGCTTCGTCCGGATGTGGCCCCACATGCCGCTCTCCACCACGCCCACGCGAAGCGCCAGCAGCCCCAGCCCCAGCACCCCACCGATGCCGAAGGCCATGCGCCAGGACACCAGCTGCGTCACGAAGTACGCCACCACCGCACCCAGCACCCCCACCGTGGCCACGATGGTGGTCGCCACGCCGCGTCGCTCGCGGCTGGTGAGTTCGGCCACCAGCGTGATGCCCGCGCCCAGTTCCCCGGCCAGTCCCACGCCCGCCAGGAAGCGGAGCACCTCGTACTGCCGGATGGCGGTGCCCAGGCCGATCGCTTCCATCCAACGCATGGGACCAGCGGGATCCACGTCCACCACCAGGGCGTTCAGCAGGTTGGCCACCGAGTACATGAGGATGCTGCCGAACAGCACCGCCAGGCGGCCCAGGCGATCACCCAGCACGCCCCACACGATGCCGCCCACCAGCAGCCCGGTCATCTGCAGCGTGTTGTCCAGCCACACGCCCCAGTCGCGCAGCAGCGTGTCATGACGCTCCGCGGGCTCGGCCGCCAATTGAACCTTCAGCACCTCCTGCAGGCTCGACTTGCGGAGCAGCGCGAAGAGCAGCAGATCGAAGATGTCCACGAAGTACCCCAGCGCGGCCACCAGCACCGCCATGGCCGCCGCGACCCGGCTCGATCGATCAGGGGTTGCCATTCGCCGGCGGCGCCGCGGGCGGCGGCGAGGTCGGGGCGGCGGCGGCAGGCGTCTTCACCAGCACCGCGGCGCCCAGTTCGCGCGAGAGTTCCTCGAGCAGGGCACGAGCCTGTCCGGTGGCCTCGGCATCACTCACCAGGCTGGTCCGCTGCTGGCCCCACACCGCCACCTCGCGACTGCCCGGCTCGCCCGGCACCTTCATGTTGCGAAGCAGCAGCATCATGATGCCCAGGGAGCGGCGAGGCTGGTCCTTGCCCAGCGACACGAACACCGCCACCTTGAAGGGGCTCTGCCCCACGGCGGTGATGCCCGCGGCCTGCAGCCCGGCTCCGAGCGACTTCTGCAGCCCGGCCTGGTCGAAATCGTTCACGCCCGCCCCCACCACCTGCACATCCACCTGGGATCGCACCTTGGCGCCCGCGCCGGCGAACACCCTGGTCAGGTCCAGCGAGGGAAGGGCGCCGGGATCCAGATCCGCCGCCCGAAGACGGTCGAGTTCGGTCTTCGCCGCGCCGAACTGGGACCTCGCCTCATCGCGTTCCGTGCGTGCGGCCGCCGCATCACGACGGGCCACATCCAGCTGGGCGGTGCCCTCGGTCACCTGCTTGCGGGCCGCTTCCGTGGCGGCGTCCGCCTGCTGGACGCGCTGCGCAGCGGTGGCCGCGGCGGCCTCGGCGGTCTGCACCCGCGCCGCCAGGCCGGCGACCTCGGCCGCAGCCGCGGCTCGTTCCTGCTCCTTGGCTTCCACTCGAGAGCCCTGCAGCCACCAGGCCAACCCGCCCGAGACGGCCGATCCGGCCAGGACGGCGATCGCCACCACCACACCGGAGACGGTGCGCGGCGCCGCGGACGACGACGGTGCTTCGGAAGGGCTGCCTTGGCTCCAGGGAGACTGGGTCATGCGCTCGGGAGACGGAGGGTCTCCGTTACAATCGGCAGCATAGCGGCATGGCAGCGTCGTGCCGGTGCCCATGACCGCCCAACCCCCACCACCACCGGATCCGGACGCAGGCCTCGGTCGCCTGGTGGAGGACGACGACTCGCTCGATCTGGGCATGGACGAGACGATCGACGCCGGGAGCGCGTCGCTGGCCGAGCCGCATCCCATGGCGAGCACGCTGGATGCGGCACCGCAGCGCGATCGCGTGGTGGTGCTGGGCCGAACGCGCGCGGGCAAGACCATCTATCTCTCCCGCCTCTACGAGCACTGCTGGAAGGGCGATGGCCCGATCCGCATCGAGGCGCACGACGGCAAGACCCACCTGCACCTCCTGTCGATCGTGGAGGAGATGCAGGAGCACCGCCGCTGGCCCGCGGCCACCGGAGGCAATCGCTGGCTGGACCTGCACGTGACCTACCGCGGGCAGTCCGTGACCATGGTGAGCCTGGACTATCCCGGCGAGGTCTTCCGCAAGGCCTTCGTGGAGCAGGAGGAGAACGACGACACGCGCGAGCTGGTCGATCATGTCCGCCGCGCGGCGGCGGTGCTGCTGCTCATGGATCCGCGGGTGCTGGCCACGGGGCGTGTGGGCGAGGCCGCGGACGACGACTTCGGCATGGTGCAGGCCATGCGGTACGTGCGAAGCCTGCCCGGAGGCGACCGCGTGCCCATTGCGCTGGTGCTCACGAAGATCGACGAGAACGCCGACCTGCTCCGCCACCATGGCAAGCTGCGCGGCTTCGCGCACCGCTTCTGCGGCAATCTCATGCGGACCGTGCCGGGCCTGCGCGTGTTCGGCGTGGCGGCGGTGCGAAGCCGGCGGGACGCGCTGGGCCGGCTGGTGCCGGATCTGGATCGCCCACCGCGCGGCCTGACGGGCCCGCTGGAGCATTGCCTGGGCGTGATGCTGGAGTCGAGGCTGACCGAGCAGCGCCGCGTCGCGTCGCAGGCCATGCAGGAGCGACTGCAGCGCGAGGAGCGCATCGCCGCGGTGGAGGAGCGTCGCAGCGACCGCTTCTGGCTGTGGGTGAACCTGCTGCTGGTCGCCGGCGTGGCGGTGATGGGCGTGCTGGCGTGGGTGATCGTCAGGGCCTCTCGCTGATGCGGGCGCTCACGCATCTCTTCGGCTCGGTGGACGGCTATCGAACGCTCGCGCGATCGCCCGGGCTGGGCGATGCCGAGGACGCGGCACTGGCGGCCATGGGCTTCGGATCGCCGCAGCGTGCCGACGAGTTCGATCAGCTGGACCGCGATCTGTGCGCCGCGGGCCGTCCGCTGCCCGGCGGTCGCTACGCCATCACGCGGCTCTTCAAGGCGGGACTGGACGTGGCGGGTCGCCAGACCGTGGAGCGTCGCACCATCGTGCTGGCGCCCGAGCAGTGGGCGCGACTGGCGGTGATGGATCTGCGCGCCCTGCTGACCTGCGAGGACGTGTGGCGCCGCGAGGCGTTCGCCGAGGGCCACGAGGTCCCGGTCCCCTCGATCGCCCCGGATGACCTGCTGCCCACGGCCAGCGAGACCGACCGTCGCGCCTACGACGCGCTGCTCTCGGCCAGGTCCTCGGGTCGCTGCGCCATGCTTCCCGCCCAGGCGAGATTCCAGGAGGCCGTGCTGCGCCTGCCCAGACTCCTGCCGCCCGAGGAATCCATCTCGCTGGGTTGGGGCGTGGGCCTGTGGAGCATTCCCTCGGGCGTCTCGCTGGCCACCGTGCGGGAACTGGCGCGGCAGCGGAACGCCTTCGCCGCGCCGACCGCCGGCGCGTGGCGGCATCCCGATCGCATCGAGACGCTCGGTGGCCGGCAGGCGAAGCGCCCCGTGCCGGTGGCCACGCTCGAACAGACCTCGGATGGCCTGCACCTGCGATGGCTGCCCTGGCTGGGCGGCGCACTGCTGCTGGCCGTGATTCTCCTGATGGCCATCCTTCTCTGGGGGCCCGCTGAATCCAGCCAGCCCACGGCGCCGGCGGCTCCGGCGCCCACGGTGGCTCCGCCTTCGCCCACGGCCCCCGCGATCGCGGTGCCGCCTCCGCCCGCACCCGCGCCACCAGCGCCGCAATCACCTCGGGATGATGATCGACCCGGATTCGGTTCCTCACCAGGCGCTGGCGCGGGCTTTGGTCAGGAGCCGCCGGATGCCACGCCTGCCGGCTCGCCCGCGAGCGCTCCGGTCGCTCCCGCACCAGTGGCCCCGGCCAACCCGCCTGCACCGACAACCCCCGCGCTGGCGCCGCCCGTCATTCCGGCGCCGCCCGCCCAGTCGACCTCGTGGGATGAGGAGGTGCAGGTGCTTCGGGAGAGCGTGGACCTGGTCCAGACCATCATCGCGACCAGCAGCGGGCCGGGTGAGCCCGATGCAACTCTGGCGTCGCTCGCCCAGCGACTGAAGGAACGCTCGGAGGACCTGACCCAGCGGGCACGCCGCTGCCTGGAGAGCGACCGACCCGAACGCGTCTTCAGCTTCGATGCCCGTGGCGGCGGTCCGGGACTGGCCGAGGCGCTCCGCACCCAGATCGGCACGGGCTCGGGATCCCTGCCCGCGGGCACGGTCCGGTGCATCGCCCTGCTGACGGCGCGCTTCCAGCTGCGCGTGGCCGCCTCCGAGATCCGCGGCGCGATCATGGCCCACGCCTCGCTGGCGCAGCAGCCGCAGTGGAAGAGCGT
>RFOC01000154.1 GCA_009926815.1 Planctomycetota bacterium | reverse complement strand
GCCTCGAACGCGTCACGATTCCGGTACAGCAGGCCCACGCCGATCAGACCCACGATCAGGCTCAACGGAACCCAGGCCCGGATCAGCTGGACGCCCGCGGGCTTGCGGCGAAGCAGCTGGATGCCGCCCACCACCAGCAGTCCCGCGATCAGCAGGCCCAGCACCCCCACCGCCCGCTCGAGCGGCCCGGTGAGGCCCGGCGTGGGAGCGAGTCCCGCCAGATCAGCGATCAGGGACCAGACGCCCGACACGCAGCCGAGGCCACCCCAGAGGATCGCCAGGATGCCGATCACGGTGGGCCACTGGCGTGCGGGTCGATCCAGGTACGCGCCGTCGGATGTGCCGTGCATGGTCAGTTGCTCCGCTTGCGCGATGCCGCAAGCTGCTTCTGGAGTTCCTTGATGCAGCGATCGATGGCCTCGATGACCACCTTCGGATCCATGGACGTCTGGAACTTCTCGACCAGATCCGGGGCCAGACTCTCCACTTCGGGCGGAATCAGGAAGCCGCCGCCCTCCATGCCCATCGCCACGGGCGGCGCCTGGCGCCAGATGTCCTGCATCTGCTTGTACAACTTGATCCGCTTGCCGATGGCCGCCGCGTCGTTGCCGCCGGCCAGCTGAAGATCCTGCTGGATGCTGATGGCCTGCTCCTTGCAGCGCTCCAGCGTCTTCTGCCACGCGTCGCTGATCTTCTTGCCCGACGGATTCACCTCGTAGCTGCCGGGCGTCAGCTGCATCGCCTCGAAGAGCTCCTGCTCGGTGTCGGCCACGCCGTTGATGTAGCCGCAGTCCATGGCGGACGTGGCGGTGAAGGTGAGGTTGTCCTTCTCGTCGGAGAGCATCACCTCGCCCGACGCGTCACGATAGAAGGTGACCTTGCCGGTCTTGGGGTCCTTGGTGTAACTGACCACGATCGGCGAATACACCATGGCCCGGCCCACGTCGCCGTTGCGGTCGGCGCCCTCGGCCACCTCGGCCACGCGCTCGATCCAGGCCTCGAGATCCCGTCCCGTGGCGCTCACCTGGCCGCTCTCGGTCGACTGGAACTTCGTGATCGAGCCCATGGTGCCGAACTTCATGAAGTAGATCTCGCGGCAGTGCATGGCGGTGAACGCCGCGCCCGAGATGGCCTCCTCGATCCACGCCACCACGCGATGCTTGTCGCGGATGCGGCCGAGCGTGCGGCTGATCTTGTCGCCCTCGGTCACCGAACCGCCGCCCGAGTTGATCTTGAGCACGATGATCTGGTTGGGACCGAACTTGTCGGCCTCCTTCTCGGCGGCGACCATCTCGTCGTGTCGCAGGCCGGCACCCACCATGCCCGCCATGTCCACGATGAAGACCTGCTGAAGCCTGGGCTTGGTCTCGTCCGCACCCTTGCCGGCGCCCGCGGCGGGCTTGGCGGCGGGCGCCTTCGCGCCGGGGGCGGGCTTGGCGGGATCCGTGCGAGCGGGCGCTGAACCCTGGCCATGGGCTGTCGTGGCCACGAGCAGCAGGACCATGCACGGCAGGACCAATCGCATCAGGCCCAACCCAGCGATGTGCGCGAGGCGACTCATCGGCCCATCCCTCCGCCACCACCGCGTGAACCACCCTTGGCGGGCTTGGCCTTCTCCTTGAGCTGCTTCAGCAGACCCTCCACCTGCGGCTTGGAGAGACCCTTCATGCGCCAGCGAAGTTCGACGGCGGGGAATCGCTCCATGGCGCCCTGCACGGCCTCGAGCGCCTTGCGGGCCTTGACCAGCTCCTTCGGATCACCGCTCGACGCCATTCGCTCGTACTCGCCGAAGGACGCCTGGCTGTCCTCCCACGCCTTCCGCCAGGCGGCGATGTAGTCACCCACGATCTTCGTGCCGTCCTGGCCGCCCTTCACCAGGGTGTCGTCGTAGGCCCGGTAGCCCAGCATGAACATGACGTCGTCCAGGGAATCCGCCGTGCCGTCGGACAGGCCGAAATCCTCCGCGGTGCGGGCATCGAAGTTGGCCACGCGGCTCGGATCGCCGTCGATCAGGAACGTGCCGTTGCGATCGCCGGTCCAGTCGAACTTGCGGCCCTTGAACGACACGCTGAGCATGCGCTCCGGGTCCATCATGGCGGTGCCGATCACCGTGGGGTGACCGCCCGACTCCAGGCAGCCGTTGGCGATGCTCATGGCCGCGGCGAGCCACTTGCGCTCCACCTCGCGGTCGTTGCTCTTGGCCTGCAGCGACACCTTGGCCAGCCCGCCCAGGCGAGCGTCGCTCTTGGTGTACATGTTGGGCCACGCGAACGCGAGCAGCGTGCCGAAGCCCACCGAATCCTGCACCCACATCACCTGGGGAACGTCCCCCACATCCTTCTTGAACAGGGCCAGCAACTTCCGCAGGTCCTCGGAGTTGTTGACGCCACGCTCGCCCAGGCTGTCGCGCTCGGCGCCGGAGTACTCGCGGCGGCCTCGCTCGGCGCTGTCCAGCGACAGCACGAGCAGGTCGGGCTTCTTGTCCTGGATGTCCTTGACCACCTTCTCGTAGATCGAGGAGTGGATGTCCGCACCCATCTGGCCCTTGCCATCCAGGCCCAGCGGCACCACGTAGACCTTGGGCGGCTTGGAGGGGTCCTTCTGGTCGGCCTGCATGGGCGAGGGCGGTGCGGCCAGGGCCACCGGGACCAGCGCGAGAAGGGACGGCAGGATCAGGCGAAACATGGTGAGGCAGTATACGAGGCTGTCCCCGGATCACCGCCCTCAGCGGGGATCGGCGTGCACCCGAAGGGCCCACCCGCGGGCCTCGTCCAGCGTCCGGACACGGCCCTCCAGCTGGGCGTCGTAGACGGCGTCCAGGATGCGTCGGAACGCGGGTCCGGGCTGCAGGCCCAGTCGCTGCAGTTCATGACCGTCCAGGAGCGGCGGCGGCGCCAGGCCGGAGGCCTCCAGTGGAACCAGATCGCCGCGAATCTCGCCGGCCGCTCCGGGAGCCTCCGCCTGCAGGATGGCCAGGGCATCCGCGAATCCCCCCGACGCCGCCAGTCGTTTCCGTTGCGCCACACCCATGCCAGGCCAGTCGTGCCGCAACGCATCGAGCGCCGTCAGCGCCGCGGCCACCCCATCGCGTTCCTGGTTGGAGAGCACCAGGGCCTCGGTCCATCGCTCCAGCCGCTGGGCCCACGATTGGGGCAGCGCGCGATCCAGCATCCATGACGCCAGCGAGCACGCGATCGACGCGGACCCCGGCAGCGACGCGATCCGACGCGGCTCGAAGGCGGCCTCCGGCTCCAGCAGCGTGGCCGGCGCCAGCCCCTGCGCCTCGATCAGGCTCACCGCGGCGGACCGGCCGGCATGGGCCAGCATGCGCCGGATCTCGTGCCCCACGCGTTCCCGGCTGACGCCGCGCAGCTCCGGCGCGTGGCGACGCACGGCGGCGAGCGTGGCGGGATCGATCGAGAGGTCGAACCGGGCCGCGAACCGCACCGCCCGAAGGAGCCGGAGCCGGTCCTCCTCCAGTCGCGCGTCCGGATCGCCGATGGCCCGAAGCAACCTCGCCTCCAGATCCGCTCGCCCCCCCACGTGGTCGATCACCCGGCCGCTGGCCGGATGCATGAACAGGCCGTTGATGGTGAAGTCGCGACGAAGCGCATCCGTCACCTCGTCCGCGAACGTCACCTGGGTCGGCCTTCGCCCGTCCTGATAGCTCCCCTCGCCGCGGAAGGTGGCCACCTCCACGGTCCGGCCGCCATGCCGGACCAGCATGACGCCGAAATGCTCGCCCACGCCGCGGGCCTTGGGGAAGATCTCGCGGATCTGGTCGGGCGTGGCCTGGGTGGCCACGTCGTGGTCGGCCGGGTGCAGGCCCAGCAACTCGTCGCGCACGCAGCCACCGGCGAAGTACGCCGTGTGGCCGGCGGCCTCCAGCCTGGCGGCGATGGCGGCGGCGGCGTCACGGGGCGACATCGCCTCAGCCATGCCGCCTCCGAAGACCGGCCTGCAGGTCGATGACCGCCCGGCGAATGCGCTCCAGCCCGCCGTCCGGGTCCGCGTTGAGCGTCTCGCCGGGAATGGGATCACCCACGGCGACCTGCAGCCTGCGGAAGATGCTGGGCAACCGCTGTCGCGGCGGCCAGGCGCGATTGGGTCCGTCGACCGCCATGGGCACCACCGGCACGCCGGCTCGCCGGATCAGCAGCGCGACGCCTCGGAGGAACGGCCCCACCTCGCCGTTCTCGCTCCGCCCCCCCTCGGGATAGATGATCACGCACCGACCCTGCTGCAGCTCGGCCAGCGCCGCGCGGATGGCCGCCAGGTCCGAACGCTCCTTCAGCGGAATGGCACCGAGCGAACGGATGAGACCGCCGAAGGCGCCCAGGAAGAGTTCCCGCTTGGCCAGGAAGCCCATCTGCCGATCCTTGGCCGCGATCGCGTTCACCACCGGATCCAGGTAGCTCTCGTGGTTGCTCACGAAGAGCACCGGACCATGCCTCGGCACCCGCCCCGCGCCTTCGATGCGGAACAGGTAGAGGCTGCGCACGATCAACTCGGCGGTCAGGCACGCCACGTCCCACCAGAGCGCCTGCAGACGCGTCTTGCCGGGCGCCCGCCGACCCGTGTCCACGCCGATCACGGCCGCGTCGCGGCCTCGGCCCGTGGCAG
This sequence comes from Planctomycetota bacterium, assembly GCA_009926815.1. Lineage (GTDB taxonomy): Bacteria > Planctomycetota > Phycisphaerae > Phycisphaerales > SM1A02 > SYAC01. The sequence goes on along the minus strand of RFOC01000154.1, from coordinate 483 downwards.
GCGATCACCCAGGCGGGCGCGGGCGAGGCGCTCCAGCCGCTCCACCACCCCCATCAGGTCCAGTTCGCTGGTGTCCACGCGCTCGGCGCCGTCGGGCATGCGCAGCGGCCCCTCGCTGCGCTGCGAATCGATGCGGTCCCGCTCCAGGATGCCTCGCAGGATCTCCGTCTCGTCGGCAGCCCGACCGGAGGCCCGCAACTGCTCGGCTCGCCGACGCGCCCGAACGGCGGGCGCCGCATCCAGGTAGATGCGAAGCGCCGCATCCGGGAAGACCACGCTGCCCTGGTCTCGGCCCTCGGTCACCAGCCACGGATGGCTGGCCGCCGCCGCCCGCTGCCAGACCACCATCTGGCGGCGGACTTCAGGGCACGCCGCCACGCGAGAGACGATCGAGGTGACGTCGGCCTCGCGAATCCGCTCGCCGACGTCCCGTCCATCGAGCAGCAGGCGCGGAGGACTGCACCCCCAGTCGAAGACCGGCGG
>RFOC01000153.1 GCA_009926815.1 Planctomycetota bacterium | reverse complement strand
CTCTGGTACCTGCTGGTGCGCGAAGCGACCCAGGCGGGCCTGGTGGGCGGCGTGAGCGATGGCGAAGTGGTGCTTCAGCAGGTGGCGGGCAGCACACCGCCCGAGCAGGTGCTCCGTTCGCTCTGTGCCACCTCGGGGCTGCAGCCGCAGGCCGTCCTGCAGACGCTGGCCGCCACGCAGGGCGTGATCCGGATGATCGGCATCGCCGGCAACGCGGCCCGCTTGAGCGACGCCCGACTGGAAGCCAAGGCGGTCGAGGCCATGTCAGGCGTGTCGGGCGACGTGGTCGTGATCTCCGCCGCCCGGCCGCTCCCCACCGACGATCCCGCGCCCACACCCGAGCGGATGCAGGCGCTCCTGAAGGAATTCGCGGCCACCGAACCGGGTTCGGGTCGGGGTGGCATCGGCTACCGACAGCCCGCCCGCGTCACGCTCGAGTGGCTCTCGGTGCCGGTCTCGGTGGTTCGGGCCAGCCTGGCCGAGGATCCTCGCCTCTCCGGCGTCGAGCTGCGGAAGGCCTTCCTGCGGAACCCCGCGGCCTACGGCGTTCCCCTGACGGAGGCGAATCCCTCCTTCGACGCCTTCAAGGACAAGGTGCGCGAGCGGGAACTGGAGCGGATCACCGCCGAGCGCATGGACGAGATCGCGAAGTTCGTGGTGGACCAGACCCAGCTGGGCCTTCGCGGCCTGCCCCGGGATGGCGCCTACGCCCGACTGCCCGAGGGCGGCGCGGGCACCACCCTCGACGCGATGGCCGCCAGCGTGGGCCAGCAGTTCCGCGTGGGCGACGTGAAGGTGGAGCGGCTGGGGCCCGTCACGCTGCGCGAGATCACCTCGGTGCCCGGCCTGGGCAGCGCCAGCACGACCCGCTTCGGCAACCAGCCCATGCGTGCCGAGGAAGTCATCGAGCAGACGCGCGAGCTGAAGCCGGAGATGGTCCGGGGCATCGTGCAGGTGGGCGTGATCGGCCCGCCACTTCGCGGCATGGGCTCCGCCTCGGGCGTGCCGACCGACCTGTACGCGTTCCGCGTGCTCGAGGCCTCGCCGGCCCACGACGCCTCCGGCATCGACGAGGTCAGCGCCCAGTTGATGGAGGACACGGCTCGCATCATGCGCTTCGAGACGCTCGAGGCTCGCCGCGGCGAGATCGAGACCCAGGCCAGGGCGGGACTGCCCGCGCTCGCCTCGGCGTGGGGCAGCCAGGTGGAATCCGCTCCGAACATCCGCGAGGCCGACGCGGCCATGCTCCAGTACGGGCTGCGCATCCCCACCACCCTGCCCGGCCTGAAGCCCGACGAGGCTCTGGCGAAGGCCATCGTGGTCAAGGCCATCGCGCTGCCCGCCGATCTCGCTTCGGTGCCCGAGGCGGATCGCATCGTGGTGGCCACCTCGCCGGCGAACATGGCCCTGGTGGCCTGCCGCATCGACCAGGTCTTCCCGCTGTATCGCGAGGACTACGAGTCCATGACCACCAACGCCCGCTTCCGCGACACGCTCACCAACGACATCCGCGGATCGGGACTGGACAAGGCCTTCGGGCTCGATGAGCTCCGGCGGCGTCACGGCTTCCACCTGACCCGCGACGACGAGGAGACCGCCGAGGCCCCCGCCCCGGCCGCCGGGAAGGCCGGCTGATCAGCTCACCTTGCTGCCGGGCTTCACGGGCTTGTCGACCGTGAGCACGATCACGTTGCGCGCGTCATCGGCGAACTTGCCGTCGGCACCGGGCGCCGCGCCTTCCTTCAGGTCGCTCGCCGCCAGCACCATGCCCGCGCTCACCTCGCCACGAAGCATGCGCGGCTCCAGGTTGGCCACGATGATCACCTGCTTGCCCACCAGCGTGGCGGGGTCGTGCCAGGCCTTGATGCCTGCGCAGACCTGACGCCCCTGGGGCGTTCCATCGTCCAGCTTGAGCTTGAGCAGCTTGTCCGCGTTGGGGTGCGGCTCCGCCGCCACGATGGTGGCCACGCGCAGGTCCAGCTTGGCGAAGAGGTCGTAGGCGATGTTGGGAAGCGGGTCGGTCATGCGGGCTCCGTTGGAGGGAAGGAAATCGGGTTCAGGCGGCGCCCACGGCCTCGGCATCGCGATCGGAGAGCGACGCGCCATTGGCTCGGGTTCGCACGCTCTCGTCGCGGCGACGGCTGCGCTCGCAGCGAGGGGCCTGGCGGAGGTCCTCCACGGCCACCGCCCTGGCGCCGGCGTCCAGGCGCACGCGCGAGACGCCCAGAAGATCGGCCAGATCACCCGCGAACGGCTTCAACGCTCCATCCGGATCGGGCAGCACCAGCCCCGCGTCGAGCGGATTCTCCACCCCGGAGGCCTTGGCGGTCTCGAGCGCCTTGAGCGCGGACTCCCGGATGGCCATGACCCGGCTCCAGCCCGCGTGCGCCTGGAACGCGAACTCCAGGTGTCGCTGACCGTGCACGCACGCGGCATCGCCATGCATGGCGCGGAAGGCCTCGTCGGCGGTGTGCGGCAGGATGGGCGCCAGCATGCGGCAGAGGCTCTCCGCACAGAGCCGCATGACCCGCTGCGTGCGACGGCGGCGCGGCGCATCGGCGCGATCGCAGTACAGGCGATCCTTGGCCGCGGCGCACCAGACGCTGCTGAGCGTGTCGTTGCAGAAGTCGAAGAGGGCCAGGTGCGCCTCGCGGAAGGCGTTGCGGGCGAAGGCATCGCGCACGGCGGCCTGCACCCGGGCCAGCTCGCCCAGTGCCCAGCCATCGAGCGATTCCGGCTCGGCCTTCAGGGCCTCCGCCACCACGTCGCCGGCAGGCAGGTCGCCGATGTTGCCCAGCAGGAAGCGGAGCGTGTTGCGCAACTTCCGGTAGGCGTCGCCCGCGGCCTCGAGGTACGACTTGTCCATCCGGATGTCGTTCTCGAAGGCCAGTCCGCTGACCCACCATCGGCAGACATCGGCGCCGAAGTCCTTCAGCAGATCCTCGACCTCCAGCGCATTGCCCAGGCTCTTGCTCATCTTCCGGCCATCGCGATCCACCACGAAGCCGTGCGTGAGCAGGCTGCGGAACGGCGGCTCGCCGGTCACCCCCAGCGACGGCAGCAGGCTCAGCTGGAACCAGCCGCGGTGCTGGTCGCTGCCTTCCAGGTACAGCTCGGCGGGAACGCCCTGCCCGCGCACCCGCAGCACGCTGTTCCAGCTGCTGCCGGCCTCGAACCAAACATCGAAGATGTCGAAGAGCTTCTCCAGCGATGCGACCTGCAGGCCCTTGGGCGCCTGCGGATCCTTCGAGGGGTCGTACCCCACCAGCAGGACCGCGGGCGGCTCGGTGAACCACGCGTCGCTGCCCTTCTGCCGCACCACCTCGGCCACGGCCCGCACGCTGGCGGGCGTGAGGAAGGCCGAGCCATCCGGCAGTCGGAAGGCGGGAATGGGCAGGCCCCAGGCGCGCTGGCGGCTCAGGCACCAGTCGGGACGGCTCTCCAGCATGCCGCGAAGGCGGTTGCGGCCCCATTCGGGCAGGAACTTCACCTTCGATTCCACGGCCTGCAGGGCCATCTGCCGAAGCGTGCCGCCGCCGCGCACCGGGCGATCGACACCCACGAACCACTGCTCGGTGGCGCGGAAGATCACCGGCGTCTTGCTGCGCCAGTCGTGGGGATAGCTGTGCGTGAAGCGCACCTGATGCACCAGATGGCCGCTCTCGGTCAGCCGCCGGATCACCATGTCGTTGGCGTCCCAGATGCTGACGCCGCGCAGCCACTCGGGCACGCTGTCGTCGTAGGTGCCGTCATCGCGCACGGGGCAGTAGGCGGGCAGACCCTCGCGACGGCCGGCGCGCCAGTCCTCCTCGCCGTGACCGGGCGCGGTGTGCACCAGGCCCGTGCCGTCCTCCAGCGTGACATGGTCGGCGCCCAGGATCCGGCCCTCGCGATCGCAGAACGGATGGCGATAGGTCAGGCCGACCAGCCTTGCGCCGTCGGTCTCGGCCAGCACCTCGACCTGCTCGGCGCCCACGGCCGCCTTCACCTTGGCCAGCAGGTCCACCGCCACCACCGTCTCGCTGCCATCCATGCGGACCAGCGCGTAGCGGTAGGTGGGCCCCACCGCGATGGCCAGGTTCGCCGGAAGCGTCCAGGGCGTGGTGGTCCAGATCACGAAGCTCGGGCGGGCCTCGAGCGATTCCAGCCCGAACGCCCTCGCCACGGCTTCGGCGTCGCAGGCCTCGAAGTCCACCCAGATGCTCGGATCCTCGCGGTCCTCGTACTCCAGCTCGGCCTCGGCCAGCGCGGTGCGGTTGGCCACGCTCCAGTGCACCGGCTTGAGCTCGCGGAAGACCACGCCGGCATCCAGCAGGTCGGCGAACACCTGCAGCGTGCCCGCCTCGTAGGCCGGGTCCATGGTCATGTAGGGATGCTCGTAGTCGGCCAGCGTGAGCAGGCGCTGCATGCCCTTGGCCTGCACGCCGATGAACTTGGTGGCATCCGCCGCGCAGGCCTTGCGGATGGCCATGCGGCGCACGTCCGCGGGCAGCGCGTCCAGGTCCTTCATCTTGCCCTTCTTGACCAGCTCGCCGACCACGCGGTGCTCGATGGGCAGGCCGTGGCAGTCCCAGCCCGGCGTGTAGGGAACCCGCATGCCCTCCATCAGGCGGCTGCGGACCACCAGGTCCTTGAGCACCTTGTTCACCATGTGGCCCACGTGGATGGGACCGTTGGCGTACGGCGGTCCGTCATGGAAGCGGAAGAGCGGCGCCGAGGCCCGCTCCTGCTGCAGACGCTCGTAGAGCCCCTGCCATCGCGTCATCGACGCGGGCTCGCTCTGGGACAGGTTCGCCTTCATGGCGAAGTCCGTCTTCGGCAGGTTCAGCGTGTCCTTGAAGTCGGCCATGGCAGGGCGACGATTCTAGTGCCCGGCGGCCGCGCCGCTCAGTCCTCCGGATGCTCGCCGGGCTTCACGGCCTCGTCGAGATACCGCTGAAAATCGCCCATCTTGTAGCTGACGAAGCAGAAGACGTGGTGCAGCGTGAACCACTCGATGTCCCTGGGATCCTTCGACAGGTCCTGACGCAGTCGGTTGAGCTCGGCGAGCAGCTTCTCGGCCTTCATGGGTGGGTCTCCGTGGCGTGGTCGTGGTCCGCGTGATCGTGGTCCGCGTGATCGTGG
>RFOC01000152.1 GCA_009926815.1 Planctomycetota bacterium | reverse complement strand
CGAGGGCCCGGGGCAGCAGGGGAAGGATCTGCACGGGCTGAAGATATCGATCGGTCCGTTCCCGACTCGCACGCCGACTTCGGCATGCAGGGGCCTTGGAGTGCTGAAAATCGGGTTTCGGGTCACGATGGTCGGGGATTTTGCCCCTTCCGTGGGGGTTCTCAGGATCGGCAGTTGACTTGCATCAAATCCCTGCAAGACTGCCGCTCATGCGGACGCTCGCCCGCCAACTCCTGGCTGCATGCCTGGCCATCCAGCTGCCGTTCTGCTGCTGCGATGTGCGGGCGGCCATGGCCGCAGTGGCGCATGCGGGGCATGCCTGGGTCGAGCAGGCGTCCGAACACGGCTGCTGTGACGGCCCGGCTCCCGTGGATTGCTGCTCGAAGGGCGAGACCGATCCCGACCAGCATGGTCGCGCACCCGTGGATGGGGACTGCTGCACGGGATGCAAGGATCGCGCGGCGTCAACGCCGGCCGCCGTCCCGGACATCGACGTCATCTGCTCGCTCAACTTCGTGGTCTCCGGTGTGGTGTGCATCTCCGATGCGAACGCCGTGGTGCATCCCAGCGTGCCACTCGCCGCCTTCGACACCGGTCCGCCATGGAGACCTGGTGGGCGGGCCACGCTGGCCCTTCTCTCCGTTCTCGTGATCTGAGGGTGATTCGACGGATCCGACCGCGGCGCGCGCCGCGGCGATGTCGTTTCATCCCGAAGGATCACTTCATGCACATCCAGCCACGATCACCAGGTCCCCGTCATGGGCTTCGTGCCACGCTTGCGGTGGCCACGCTTGCCGCGGCGGCCTGCACCGCCCCGCCCGGACCTTCGCTCCAGCAGGCGGCGCCCGACCTTGACGCCCGCATCCAGCTGGGGCCTGACACGCTCCAGGACGCCTTCGAGCAGCGATGGGATGCCATCAGCTCCGCGTGGGATGGCGCCTCGTCGCTCACGGCCGACGCGGCGCTCCGCTGCGCCCTGGCCAACAACCGGACGCTTCGTCGGACCATGCTGGAACTCGAGCGGCGCCGGGCGGCCGTGCAGGACGCGCAGTTGCCGCCCAACCCCACCGTGGAACTGGCGCTGGGTGCCCCGTTGGGCATGGGCGTCACGCCCATCGTGGCCATGCTGGCGCAGCAGGTCGATTGGCTTTGGCGACGCGATGCCATCGTCACCGAGGCGGATGCGCAGCTCCGCACCATGCTGCTGGAGGCCGGCGCCGTCACCGTGGCCACCGCCGTGGAGGTGCGCGCGGATTACATCGACGTCGTTGCGGCGTTCGAGCAACTGGGCCTGGCCGAGCGTGGCGTGGACATGGCCAGCCGCGTGGTCGCCGCGCAGCGCGCGGCGATGGACCAGGGTGAGTCCACGGTGAACACCCTGAACCAGGCCACGCTGGCCGCGGCCGAGGCGGACAACAGGCTCATGGAGGCCCGGACGCAGGTGGTCACCGCGCAGACGAAGCTTCTGGAGGCCATCGGCCGTGGCTCGCACGGGCTGGACTGGCGCACCGCGGATGTCGACGTGGTTCAGGCTCGTGCGGCGTGCGGCATCGTGCCACCACCCCAACCCGAGGATGATGCCGCGCTTCACGCCCTGGTCCGGCAGATGCGCATGGATCTGCGCGCCGCCGAGGCGCGCGTGGAGGCGGCGCAGGCCCGCGTGGCCATGGCTGAAGCCGGCCGGCTGCCCTCGCTCTTCGTGGGTGGCGGCTACGAGCGCGACATGGAAGGTGACGCAGCCGTCATGTTCCAGGCGCAGTCCCAGGTGCCGATCTGGAACGACCAGCGGTATCGCATCGCCGTGGCCCAGGCGGAACTCGAGATGGCGCGGCTGGACGCGGATCGCGTCTGGCAGCGTGCCGTCATCGATGCGCGCCGCGCCCTCGCCGGCGTGGCGGCGGCCGATCACCACGTCGTCTCGCTTCGCGACCGAACGCTGCCGGGTGTGGAGTCGAATCGCCGCCTTCTGGCCGAGTCCGTCCAGGCGGGACAGCGGCGACCCGTGGATCTCTGGCGCAGCGAGCAGCAGCGGATCCGCGTGCTTGCGCAGGTGGCGCGAGCTGAACGCGACCGGGCTCTGGCGGCGCTCGTGTTCGAGCAGTCCCTTGCGGGCGGTCGGCTGCCGCAGGGTGGTGGCATGAACGCGCTGGGAGGCGGCATGGGCACCGCGGGCCTGGGCAGCATGGGCGCCATGGGCGTGGGTGCCGATGCCGGCGCGCCCGACCTTGAATTCACCGCCCTGGAGGCCATGCAATGAACACCACCATGCCTCAACCTTCCGCGCGCCTGCTGACGCGCGTGGTGCTGCCGATGACGCTCGTGGGGGCCTCGCTGGCCGCCCTGGCGTGGACGGGCTGGAACTCGCTGGTGCCCGTGCCGGATGTGGACGTGATCCCCGTGTCCGTGCGAGCGGCCGGGAGCCAGGTGGCATCGGGCCCCGGCGCACCGCGCGAGGGCGCAGCGGTGCAGGCGCCGGGCTGGGTGGAGCCCTCGCCATTCCCCACGCTGGTGCCTGCGCTGCTTGCGGGCACGGTGCGCAGCGTGGACGTGCTTGAGGGTCAGCGTGTGGAGTCCGGCCAGCCCGTGGCCCACCTGATCGATGACGAGGCCCGGATCGCCGTGAAGCTGGCGGAGGCCGCGCACGCCGAGGCCCAGGCCAGAGTGGACGAGATGAAGGACGAGCTGGCGCGCAAGGCCAGGTTGGTGGAGAGCGGTGCCGCCAGCGCGGGCGAGGTGGCCAGGCTTCGGCTTCGCGTGCAGGCCATGGACGCTTCGGTGGCGGCCTCGGCGGCGGAACTGGAATTGCGTCGCCTTCAGCTGGATCGCACGGTGGTCAAGGCCCCGGCCGCCGGCGTGGTGATGGCGCGGCTGGCCGTGCCCGGCATGATGGTGGGCACGGGCGAGGGGAAGGCGATCGTGGAGCTCTATGACCCGGCGCGGCTGCAGGTGCGGGCCGATGTTCCCCTGGCGGATGCGGGCCGGATCACCATCGGTGATCGCGCGGAGATCGCCCTGGACGTGCTGCCGGGCCGCGTCTTCCGCGGAGAGGTGATCCGCATGGTGCACCAGGCGGACATCGCCAAGAACACGGTGCAGGCCAAGGTGCGGATCGACGAGCCGGCGCCGGAGCTGAAGCCGGACATGCTCGCTCGCGTGAAGGTCTTTCCGAAGGCGAGGGGCCCGGAAGCCTCCACGAGCGGTCGGGCGGCGGTCTCCACCATCTGGGCTCCCGAGGGGTCGATCATCGGCCGTGGCGCGGAAGCCGCGGTGCTGGTCATCGATGGCGTGTCCGACGGACGCGGCCGGATCGTGCGAAGGTCGGTGTCGTTGGCGAGCGATCCTGTTCATGGATGGGTGCCCGTGGCCTCGGGCCTGCGGGCGGGCGATCTGCTGGTCCAGGAGCCCTCGTCCGCACCGATCCCGGGCAGTCGGGTGCGCATCCGGGAATCCTGGCGTGATCAGGTGGTGCACGCCGGCGCAGCGTCAGGAGGTGATCGATGAGCACGATCGAGTGTCGTCGGCTTCGCAAGGACTACAGGCGCGGTGACGAGGTCATCCACACGCTGCAGGATGTGGAACTGGATGTCGATTCGGGCGACTTCGTGGCGCTCATGGGACCGTCGGGCAGCGGCAAGACCACGCTGCTCAACCTGCTCGCGGGCATCGACAGCCCCACCGCGGGCACCATCCGCATCGGCGGCACCGACATCGCCTCGCTCGGCCGTGGTGATCTGGCCGCATGGCGCAGCCGGCATGTGGGCTACATCTTCCAGCTCTACAACCTGGTGCCGGTGCTCACGGCCTACGAGAACGTGGAGTTGCCGCTGCTGCTCCATCGGCTCGACGCCTCCGATCGCCATCGACGCGTGGCGGAGGCGCTGGAACGGGTGGGCCTGGGCGATCGGCACCGACACTTTCCCCGTCAGCTCTCGGGCGGGCAGGAGCAGCGCGTGGCCATCGCCAGGGCGCTGGTCACGCAGCCCACCCTCATTCTGGCCGACGAGCCCACCGGTGATCTGGACAAGGCGAGCGCCGGACAGGTCATGGACCTCCTGGTCCGGCTGAACCGTGAACGCGGGCAGACCATCGTCATGGTCACGCACGACGTGGCCACCGCCAGCCGTGCGCGTCGGACGGTGCATCTGGAGAAGGGCTTGATCGTGGACATGCCATCCTGCTCGGAGGTCCGGGCATGAGTCGGTGGCTTCGCGCCGTTCCCTTCACGTGGAGGAACCTGGTCCGTCGTCCGCTGCGCACGGGACTCACGGTGCTCGGCATCGCCGTGGCCACGTTCCTGTTCGGTTTCGTGGGAAGCATGCGCGAGGGGGTGGCCCGAGCCACCCAGGCCGGCGCAGCCGAGACCACGCTGGTGGTGTACCGCAAGAACCGCTTCTGTCCCTTCGCCAGCCAGCTGCCGCAGAGCTACCAACGCAGCATCGAGCGCATCGATGGCGTGCGTTCGGTGGTGCCGGTGAAGATCGTGGTCAACAACTGCCGGGCCTCGCTGGACGTGGTCACCTTCCGCGGCGTGCCGGATGTCGCGGCCCTGCAGGCCATGCTCAAGGGCACGACCGTGCCCGCCGGGGCGATGGAAGCCTGGGGAACGCGTCAGGATGCGGTGCTGATCGGAGCCGGTCTGGCCGAACGTCGTCGACTGCAGGCCGGAGACCGCTTCGATGCGGCGGGCGTTCGGGCCTGGGTGGCGGCCGTGGTGGACACGCCGGATCCGCAGAGCCGCAACGCCGCCTACGCGCACCTCGGTTTCCTGCAGGAGACGGCCCAGCGAGGTGGCACGGGTGGCATCGTGACGCAGTTCAACGTGGAGGTGGACGATCCGGCGCGCATCGAGCAGGTGGCCGCGGCCATCGACGAGCAGTTCGCGCATGACCCGTTTCCCACCACCACCCGGCCGGAGTCGGCGTTCGTGGCCCGCGCGGCACGGGACGTGGTCGTGCTGGTGCGGTTCGCGGGCGTGGTGGGGTGGGCCAGCCTGGCGGCGGTCTTCGCGCTGATCGCCAACAGCATCGCGCTGGCCGTCCGGGATCGCGTGCGCGACCACGCCATCCTGCAGACCCTCGGCTGGACTGGCGGCGACATCGCATGGATGGTGGTGCTGGAGGCGTCCATGCTGGGGCTGGCGGGCGGGGCGCTCGG
>RFOC01000151.1 GCA_009926815.1 Planctomycetota bacterium | reverse complement strand
CGCTGGCCGTGGCCAGCATGGCGCTCGATGGCGCCCTGCGCGGCCTGATGGCTCGCGTGGAGGCCTACCCCGACCTGCGGGCCAGCGAGGTCATGCAGCGCCTGCAGGACGAACTGGTCAGCACCGAGAACCGCGTGGCCTTCGCGCGGCAGGCCTTCAACGACGCCGCCATGCGCTACAACGAGCGCGTGGTCACCTTCCCGGGCAACCTGGTCGCGGGCTGGTTCGGCTTCGCGCAGGCCGAGATGTGGGAGACCGACGAGGCCTCCCGCGCGGTGCCCGGCGTGGCGCTCCGGAGCCCCTCGTGAACTTCTTCGACCACCAGGATGCGGCGAAGCGCGGCACGCGGCGACTGGTGATCCTCTTCACCCTCAGCATGCTGGCCGTGATCGTGCTGCTGTACGTGCCCCTGGGCATGGTCATCGCGTCCGAGGCGCGTCAGGGTCCCTACGTCCCCTCCGCCACCCCATGGTGGAATCCCGGCGCCTTCGCCACCGTGGCCCTGGGCGCGAGCGCGCTGATCCTGCTGGGTGCCGGCGTGAAGCGGATCCAGCTCTCGGGCGGCGGCAAGGCGGTCGCGGAATCGCTCGGCGGCCGCTGGATCCAGCCGGCAGGCGCCAGTCCCTCCGAACGCAGGCTGCTGGACGTGGTGGAGGAGATGTCGATCGCCAGCGGCATGCCGGTGCCCCCGGTCTACGTGATGGAGGATGCCTCGATCAACGCCTTCGCCGCCGGTCGCACCCCCAAGGACGCGGTGCTGGGCTTCACGCGAGGCGCCATCGATCGACTCACGCGCGACGAGCTGCAGGGCGTGGTGGCCCACGAGTTCAGCCATGTGGCCCATGGCGACATGCGGCTGAACCTGCGACTGGCCTGCGCCGTGGCGGGCGTGATGGTGATCGCGCTCATCGGGCGAGGCGTGCTGCATGCCGCGGCGCGCATGCCCGCCAGCCGGAGCCGCAAGGGTGATGGGCGCGCCGGCATCGCGATCGTGGGGCTGGTGCTGCTGATCGTCGGCGGACTGGGCGCACTCTTCGGGCGACTGCTGCAGGCCGCCGTCAGCCGCCAGCGCGAATTCCTGGCCGACGCCAGCGCCGCCCAGTACACGCGGAATCCCAATGGCCTGGCCTCGGCGCTTCGACGCATCGCGGGCCTCCCGGACAACCGCATGGAGAGCGAGGCCGCGAGCGGCCTGAATCACTTCTTCTTCACCAGCGCCGCCAACGCGTGGCTTGCGTCGCATCCTCCCATCGCGGAGCGGATCCGTCGCCTCGAGAACGCCGCCGTGGCGCCGGCCATGCCCCAGGCGACGGCGTCCGGCACCCTGCCCGTGGGTGCCGCGGGCCTGGCCGCGGATCCCACGCCGTCCGCGCAAGGCGCCGTGATTCCCCCCGCCGTGGTGGATTCCGTGCGCCAGCTGCTTCGTCGCGACCTGCCCCAGCCGGTGCTGAAGGCGTGCCAGGAACCCTTCGACGCGCAGGCCGTGGTGCTGCTGCTGGCCTGGTCCAGCCAGGAGGAACCGCGCGAGCGGCAGCGACAGGCCGTGCTGTCGGGGCTGGGCCCCGCCATGGCGTCCACGGTCACTCGCCTCCGGCCCGCCATGGAGCGGGTGAATGCCTCGCTGCAGTTGGTGGTGCTGGATCTCTGCATGCCCGCCATGCAGCAGCTCTCGCTGCCGCAGTACCAGGCGTTCCGCTCCACGCTGACCAACGTGATCCTTGCCGATGGCCGCGTCACGCTGCTGGAGTGGACGCTTCGATCGGTCCTGGGCCGTCGCGTCGAGGGCCGCTTTGGCGCGCTGCGTGATCGGCCCGGCTCCGCCTCGATCGCCTCGCGTGCCCGCGATGCGTGGGTGCTGCTCTCCGCCCTGGCCCATGCCGGCGCGGCCGATCGCGCCACCGCGGCGCTGGCCAGGGGCCTGTCGCATCTGGAGCTTCCCGCGCAGCCCCTCGCCGCCGCCGAGGCGTGCTCGCTTCAGGCCGTGGACGCGGCGCTGGAGAACCTTGCCCGCCTCTGCGAGACCGGAAGGCATCGGCTGGTGGATGCGGCCTCCGAGGTGGTGTCCGAGGACGGCCAACTCCATCCCCGCGAGGCCCTGCTGCTTCGGGCGATCGCCGATCGGCTCGACGTGCTCATGCCCAGCACGCCCGAGCTGCTCGAGCGGGACGCGCCGGGCGTGGCGCTCGACCGGTCCCGCTAGCGGCTCCGTAGCATGCCGCCCATGGTGCAATGGCATCGGCCTCTCGCGTGCGTGCTGCTCGGGATCCTTGCGGGCTGCGCCGCACCCAGCCGGCCCGCGGCACAGGCGACTGCGGCGACCTCCGGGGAGGCGCCCGTGGAAGGCACCGTGCCGGTGACCACCGAACGGCTGATCGGACGCTGGATCCTGGCGCCGGGCGACTGTCGCATGCCGCCCTCGGAAGCGCCCGAGGCGGGTTCGCCGGTGGTGAGCCCGGCCGGTGCCGTGCTCACGCTCGGTGCCGGTGGCAACATGACCTCGCGGCAGGGCGATTTCATCCGACGCGGCACGTGGAAGTTCGACGGCTCGTCGCTCCGGATCGCCGTGGAGCCGCCACCGCGCCGGCTCGACATGGGTTTCATCCCGCTGATCGAACCTGGTCGCCTGGTCCTGCAGGGCGCCGACGAGATGCTGCTCGTCTACCACCGCGACCCGTTCGTCGGGGTCGACCACGCCCCATGAACCGCGACGCCGCATTCGCGCCGGCTTCCGGCGAAGGCGCCCGACAGGTCTGGCTGGTCCGGCACGCGCAGACCGAGTGGAGCGTGAACGGCCGCCACACCGGACGAAGCGACATTCCCCTGACCCCCAGCGGCGTGGCCGCGGCCGAGGCCCTTCGTCCGTGGTTCGCCACCATGCGCTTCGACCGCGTGCTCAGCAGTCCCCTCTCCCGCGCCATGGACACGGCGAGACTGTGCGGGCTGGGCCAGCAGGTCCGTGCCGAACCCCTGCTCATGGAGTGGGACTACGGTGAATACGAGGGCATCACCACGCACCAGATCCAGTCCTCGCGCGCGCGCTGGGACCTGTGGCGCGATGGATGCCCGGGTGGCGAGACGCTGGCGCAGGTCGCGGAGCGCGCCCAGGCCGTGCTGCGCCGCCTGGACGAGGCGCCGGGGAGCGTGGCGCTCTTCTCGCATGGCCACTTCTCGCGGCTGGTGATCGCGGCATGGCTCCAGCTGCCGCCCTCGCGGGGCCGGTCGTTCGCCATCCGCGCCGGAAGCGTCACGGTGCTGGGTCACGAGCACGGCAATCCCGTGATCTGGGCCGCGGGCGACGTGCCGGGCACGCCGGGAGTCGGTCGGTGAGCGCGGGTCGAACGCAGGCCTGGGGTCCGGTCACGCTGGAACTGCACCAGCAGGACCTGCATGGCGCGGCCACCCTCACCCTTCGCGACCCCGAGCGTCGCAACGTCATGGGTCCGCCCCTGTTCGACGGACTGGAGGCGGCCATCCTGCAGCTGGAGCAGTGGACCGCGGCCGGTCGCTTCCATCCCTTCAGCGAATCGCCGCCCGACGACGCGGTCCGCGTGGTGCTGGTGCGTGGCGAAGGCAGCGCCTTCTGCGCCGGCTTCGACCTGGGCCTGCTCGCGGAGGATCCGGATCCCGCCCAGCCGCTGCTGGCTTCCTTTCTCAGGCGGCTCGGGGGCTGCGTGCGTCGCCTTCGCGCACTGCCGGCGACCAGCATGGCGGTGGTGCAGGGTCCGGCGCTGGCCGGTGGCTGCGCGCTGGCCATGGCGTGCGACCTGACGCTGGCATGCCCCGAGGCTCGCCTGGGGTATCCGGTGCACGCCATCGGTCTCTCGCCGGCGGTCAGTGGACCAGTGCTGGCGGCGCGTGTGGGTGCCGGTGCGGCCCGGAGCCTTCTCGTGTCGGGGGAGATCGTGGATGGTGCCCGCGCCCTCGCGATGGGCCTGGTCCACCAGCTGGCGCCGGATCCGGCCTCGCTGCACGACCATGCGCGGCAGGTGGCCGCCCAGCTGCTGGCCAAGGGTCCCCGCGCGCTGGCGGCCACGCGACGCTGGCTGCTGGAACTGGATGGATCCATCGACGCCGCCGCGTGCTCGAGCGCGCTGCAGGCAAGCCTGGCCACCACCGGCTCCCCGGGTGGCCGCTCCATGCTTCAATCGGCGTGGTCCAGCCGGGGCCGAAGATGAACCCACAGGAGCGCGAGCATGCCCGAACTCATCCACATCGACGATCGTGACGGCATCCGGACCCTCTCCCTGAACCGCCCCGAGGCGCGCAACGCGCTCTCGCTTCCGGTCATCGAGGCGCTCGAGTCGGCCCTGGCCGCCACGGCCGCCGACCCCGCCGTGCGGGTGCTGGTGCTGCGCGGCGAGGGCAAGTCCTTCTGCGCCGGCATGGATCTCCGCGGCGTGATCGACGACCCGGTGCGGATGGGCACCATGCTGCACACGCTGGCCCGCTGCTCGCTGGCCATCCGCTCCCTTCGCGTGCCCGCCATCGCCTGCGTGCGCGGCGCAGCCATCGGTGGCGGCTGTGGCCTGATGGCCACGTGCGATCTGGCTCTCACGCACGCGGAGGCCAGGCTGGGCTACCCCGAGGTGGATCTGGGCATCTGTCCAGCGGTGGTCGCGCCCATCCTCATGCGTCGCATCGGTGCGGGTCGAGCGCGAGCCATGCTGCTCACGGGCGGCGTGGTGGATGGCACCGAGGCGCATCGACTGGGCCTGGCCACGCACCTGGCCCCGGAAGCCGATCTGGAGTCGGCGGCGCGAAGCCTGGCCGAGCGGCTCGCTGCCGGCGGCGCCGAGGCCATCGCCACCACCAAGGCCTGGCTGGCCGATCTGGAATCCGAACTGGATGCGCAGACCATGCGGCGCGCGGCGGACCTCTCGGCCCGAATCATCCAGGGCCCCGAGGCGCAGCAGCGCCTTCGCGCGAAGTTCGCGCCGCCGCCCCGCACCGACGGCTGATCGCCGTCGCGGGTACCGTATGGCCATGGCCGACACGGACCTGCTGCCGATCGAGCGACGGCCCGACGGGATCGCGGTCATGCACCTGGTGCCCAATCCGGCCAAGCCGCGCGGCGGCGTGGTGGTGCTCGATGCCTGGCTCATCGGCGCCATCGACCGCTCGGTGCGGCACATCGCCCAGTGGGGACCCCGGGGCTTCCTG
>RFOC01000016.1 GCA_009926815.1 Planctomycetota bacterium | reverse complement strand
CAGGCGTCGGTGCTGGTGCAGATCGGCCTGCTCGATCCGGCGAAGCTGCCGGTGGCGGGCGTGGAGGCCACCCGCAAGGTGCTGGATCCGTCGAGGCCATGCAACACGCTGATCGAGCGGTCGCGGGCGTGCTGAGCGGGCCGCCCTGAAGCGGTCAACGCTCGAGGATCGGCGCCGCGTACAGATCCGCGGGGCGATGCGTGAATCGGCGGGGTGGCGGCGAGGGTTCCCTCTGGAACTTCGTCGGCGCGGACGCGCCCAGCGGCGCCAGCATGATGTCGCCGCGTTGCCGCGCATCCAACGGATAGCGCTGGTCCAGGTCCATCTGGAAGTGGAACATGCACATCGAGAGGGCCGGCCGGTAGTCGATCGGCGGCTTCGGGCTCGCGAGGGCCTGGCGGAATTCCACGGCATTCAGCGGCGTGCCGTCGACGGCTGTGGCGACCACGTCCTCCTCGGCATCCACGAACACCCATCGCTTGGCGTCAGGCAGCCAGGCCTCGGCGAAGACGTGCCCCGCGTTGATGCGGCGGGTCTCAACGTCGCTCGACATGGCCCCCACGGCGCGGGCCGGAATCCCGATCGCATTCAGGCATCCGGCCACCACGGTGGCGTACTCCACGCACCGGAACGAGGTTCCCTTCGATGCGGCCTCGAGAAGTCCCACGGGATCGGG
Source organism: Planctomycetota bacterium (assembly GCA_009926815.1). Taxonomy (GTDB): domain Bacteria; phylum Planctomycetota; class Phycisphaerae; order Phycisphaerales; family SM1A02; genus SYAC01. The sequence continues at coordinate 16,691 of RFOC01000016.1, read as the reverse complement.
AGGAAGGCCGCGTCGCCAGCCACGATCACCGGCCTGGGCATGCACCCAGTGGCAGATCCGCTTCACGCGATCCAGGTCGCTCGTGGTCGACTGCACCAGTTCGTCAAGCTTGTGCAGGCGGCGGAGGCGGGTGAGATACAGGTTGTTGGGCGGGCTGAACCGGAACCGGGCCGGTTGGTCCGGGCTCGACAGGTCGAAGCGGAGCGGGTCCGGCTTCCACCGCAGGGCGGTCGCCTTCGCGATGAGCGCCGCGAATCGGGCATCCCGGCGGATGGGATCCCAGATCGGATCCGATGCCAGCATGTCCGGCCAGTCCGCGGAGCCGGGGTCGGCGGCACCCTGCTCGATGGCGATCGCGAGTTCGGCGAATGCCGGGTCCGCCTGGCCCTGCCCCGAGTGGATCATGGCCAGCAGCATGTGGTCCCTGGGATCGGGATCAATGCGGAGCAGTTCGGAGGCCAGGTGCTCGGCCCGCTCCCAGTTGCGCGCGTTGATGGCGTTGAGGGTGCCGGCATACAGGTCCACGGGCGACGAGGACTGGCACGCGGCGAGGCACAGCCCGGCACACGCGGCGGCGAGCGGGAGCCAGGATCGGATGCGATGCATGCGGGCAGCGTAGCCCGCGTCAGTCGTCGCATCGGGTCCGGCGGGGGCAGAGGCGTGGAGATGGATGTAAAGTTTGCGCTTCCCATGCCCACCTCGCTGCCCATCCTGGAATTCATCGCCGGCAACTACCGCAACTTCAACGCCCGCGCCACGCGCGACGCGCTCTTCGCCTGGTGGGACCACCTGCAGGCGGGCGGCCGCATGTACCTGGCCATGGCGGGGGCCATGAGCAGCGCCCAGCTGGGCATCACGCTGGCCCCGGCCATCCGCGAGGGGCTCATCCACGGCATGAGCGTCACCGGCGCCAACCTGGAGGAGTCGCTCTTCCGCCTGGTGGCCCACGACAGCTACAAGGACTTCCCGGAGTACCGCTACTTCACCAAGAAGGATGACACGCGGATCCTGAAGCAGCGCATGCGCCGCGTGACCGACACCAGCATTCCCGAGGATGACGCCTTCCGCGCCGTGGAGAAGATTCTGGTGCCCATGTGGAAGCGCGCCAGTGAGCGGGGCGAGCGGCGCCTCTGGCACGAGTACTTCTACGAGCTGGTGCAGCGGCTGCCTCGCTCGAAGTTCGAGGGCGATCCTCGCGAGTGCTGGCTGCTCGAGGCCGCCAAGGCGAGGCTGCCCATGGTGGTGCCGGGCCACGAGGACAGCACCTTCGGCAACATCTTCGCCTCGCACGTGAAGTTCGGCGACTGCGGCGCCGGCATCGTGAAGAGCGGCATCGAGTACATGGCGCAGTTCTACGACGACTACCGGCGGCTCTCCAGGGGCCGCGGCATCGGCTTCTTCCAGATCGGCGGCGGCATCGCCGGCGATTTCCCGATCTGCGTGGTGCCGAGCATCAAGTACGACCTGCAGGAGAAGGTGAAGCCGTGGGCGTACTTCTGCCAGATCAGCGACAGCACCACCAGCTACGGCAGCTACTCCGGCGCCACGCCCAACGAGAAGATCACCTGGGACAAGCTCACCGAGCGCACGCCCATGTTCGTGATCGAGAGCGACGCCACCATCGTCATGCCGCTCATGCTGCGGGCGCTGCTGGAGGCGAAGGCCCACCCCGGGGCCGCCGAGCGCATCATCCGGGCCAGCCGGGCCGAGAGCCGGAAGTCGCTGGCGAGGCGGTGACGGGCGGGAATTCTCGCTGGAGTTTCGATCCATTTTCCTTGAGTGGTTCGAATCCCGGAGTAGAGTGCGGGGATGAGGCTCATGCTGATGGGTTGGTTCGCCCGCTCGCTCGTGCTCGTGGTGGCCCTTCAGTCCGTGGAAGGGGCCTGGGCCCAGGTGCGCATCAACGAGATCGTCGCCTCCAACAGCGGTTCCTTCCGTGACGAGGATGGCGACTCCTCCGACTGGCTCGAATTGCTCAACACGGGCTCCCAGCCGGTCAGCCTGCAGGATTGGGGCCTGAGCGACAGCGGCTCGCCGTTCAAGTGGCGCTTTGGCAATGTCACCATCCAGCCCGGGCAGTACCTGCTGGTGTGGGCATCGAACAAGAACCGGACCAGTGGCGCCAATCTTCACACCAGCTGGGCCATCAGCGCTGCCGGCGAGACCCTGTCCCTGACCGATCCCACGGGCGTGCTGGTCGATCAGTTTCCACCCAAGGCGATCGAGCCCAACGTGTCCATGGGGCGGCAACCGGATGGCACGGGACCGCTGTACTTCTTTCAGCAGCCCACGCCGCGGACGGCGAACACGACCACCGGATTCCCCACCGAGACGCTGCCGGTGCCCGTGTTCTCGGTGGCCGGCGGCATGCACTCGGGACCGGTTTCCGTGTCCATCTCGGCGCCGCCCACCGGTGCCACGCTTCGCTACACGCTCGACGGCTCGGATCCCTCCGAGACCTCCCCGCTCTACGTGGGTCCGATCACGCTGGGCAGCCGTGCCGGCCAGTCCAACGGCATCTCGATGATCCCGACCAACCAGCAGCCCGTGGGGCCCCCGTTCCATGAAGGCTGGCAGCCGCCGCAGGGGGAGGTCTACAAGATCAATGTGCTGCGGGCGCGTTACTTCAAGACGAACGTGCTCCCAGGCCGCATCGCCACACGGAGCTACCTGGTGGATCCGCTGGGTGCGGGTCGCTACACGCTGCCGGTCGTCTCCATCTCGACGACACCGGACCATCTGTTCAGCAACGCGACGGGCATCTACGTGCCCGGCTGGTACAACAACTTCGCCCAGGAGGGTTCGGCCTGGGAGCGACCCGGGCACATCGAGTTCTACGAGACCGATGGCTCGCTCGCGTTCCAGGGCGAAGTGGGCATCCGCATCCATGGCGGCACCACGGTGAACCGGCCGCGCAAGTCCCTCCGCATCTACGCGCGGAATCCGGGCGGCAACCTTCCCTTCAGCCACCGCATCTTCCCCGACAAGGACGTGGCGGCGTTCGATACCTTCCTGCTGCGAAACAGCGGCAACGACTGGGGGCAGACCATCTTCCGTGATGCGCTCGTGAGCGTGCGATCGACAGTCGGTTCGGCCGGTGGTCGTGTTCGTCGACGGGGAGTACTGGGGCATGCACAACGCCCGGGACCGTTTCGATGAGGGTTACTACCTGCACCATTACGGGCTCGCGGACACGGAATTCACCCAGCTGGAGATCTGCAGCTGCAATGGCAGCTGGCCCGCCTACGACCGTGGCAATGAGACTCTGCTGGCCGACTTCCAGGATGTGCTGAGCCGCTGCGGCAACGGCGAGTACTCGGGCAGCGGGGGGCTTGCGGCGCTCGATGCCCGGATCGATGTCGACGATTTCATCGACTACAACATCCACCAGATCTGGTGTGGCAACACGGACTGGCCCGGCAACAACGCCCGACTCTGGCGTGCCGTGGTTCCGGATCGCTCGCCGGGGGCCGACCCTCGCCTGGATGGTCGCTGGCGATGGCTGCTCTACGACACCGATTTTGGACTGGGCCTGAACTTCAGTTACGTGATCGGTGTCGCGGAGGGACCGTCGCATGACACGCTGGCCCACGCCACCGCCTCCAACGGCTCGTGGTGGAGCAACAACGAGGTGGGCACGCGGCTGCTGCGGCGAAGCCTGGAGAACGCGGATTTCCGCGGCCGCTTCATCAACCGGTTCGCCGACCTGCTGAACACCACGCTGTCCGCGAGCCACGCGGAATCCGTGCTCGACGCGTTCGTGGCCGCCTATGGACCGGGCATGGCCGAGCATGTGCGCCGCTGGCGGCAGCCGACCGACTGGAATGCGGAGGTGGCCCGCGTCCGCAACTACGTGCGGCAGCGGCCCGCCGCGGTGCGCGGCCATGTCGCCGCGAGATTCGGACTGGCGGGCACCGCCACCTTGACCGTGGACGTGAGCGACCCGGACGCCGGATCGGTTCGGGTGAACTCGATCGAGGTGGAGCCGCTGGCCCCGGGGATTTCAAACGACCCCTATCCATGGACGGGCACCTACTTCCGGGGCGTGCCGGTTGGCGTGACTGCGCTGCCTCGACCTGGGTACCGCTTCGTGCGCTGGGAGGACAGCGGGGCAACGGGGCCCACCTACGGGGCCGTGACCACCAGCCCCAGTCCACCGGTGGCTGGACAGCCGGTGACCATCACGTACAACCCCGCGGGGCGGCCGCTGCAGGGGGCGAGTCAGGTCTACCTGCACTTGGCGCCGGACAGCTGGTCTCGCCGCGTCGTGCCGCGTCCAGCCATGCAACTGGTCATGGGTCGGTGGCAGCACACGTACCAGGTGCCGGCGGGCACGGGCACGCTTCGCATGGTCTTCACGGCAAATCCCGAGGGTTCCAGCGGAGGCGCCTGGGACAACAACAGTGGCCAGGACTGGAACATCACCGTCTCGGCGAGCAGCGGTTCGGTGGATCCGAACGATCCCGTCGCCCAACTCGAACTCGGCGGCGATCGGACGCTTCGGGCGGTCTTCGAGGCCCTCTGCCCGGGCGATCTGGACGACAGCGGCGAGGTGGATGCGGGCGACATCGGATCGCTGCTCACCTTCTTCGGCTCCTGCACCGGCTGCGCGGCCGACCTGGATGGCAGTGGCGAGGTGGATGCGGCGGACATCGGCTCGCTGCTCGTGCTGTTCGGGGCGTGTCCCTGACGTTCAGTCGGCTGGACTCGATCCCGCGGCGCGGGCCCGTGCCACCGGCCGCGAGTCCGGCTGCCCCGCTCGGGCGTTCTCGCGGAGAAGCTGCAGCACCCGCTCATCGCTCACCTGCTCGAAGCGTCGATAGAACTGTCCCACCGCCCAGAACACGTCGGGTTCCTGAAGGCAGACCACGCGGTCGGCCAGCGATCGAATCTCGGTGAGCCGGTCCTTCGGGCCCACGGGAACGGCGGCGACCAGTTCCCGGGGGTGCGAGGACCGGGCAGTGCGCAGCGCCGCCAGAAGGGTGGCGCCCGTGGCCACGCCATCATCCACCACGATCACGGTGCGATCGGCCAGCCCCGCCAGCGGGCGCACGGAGCGCACCATCTGGCGGAGGCGATCGATCTCCTTGCGCTGGTGGGCCTTCTCCTTCTCGATCCATGCGCGACCGGCCTCGGTGATGTGCCGGCCGTTGTTGTTCAGGTGCACCTCGCCCGTCTCGGACACGGCACCCAGAGCCAGTTCACGCTGGGTGGGTGAACGCAGCTTGCGGGCCAGCACCACGTCCAGATCGGCGTGGAGAGCCTGGGCGATGGGCACCGCCACCTCGATGCCCCCCCGCGGAATGGCCAGCACCAGCGGCCTGTGGTGGGGCAGGCCCTTGAGCCGTTCGGCCAGCTGGGTCCTCGAAGCACATCTGGATCATCGCAGGCCCGCCCGGAGCAGGTGGGTGGCGAACCAGTCCCGGGCATGGGTGCAGACCTGCTCCATGGCTCCGGGCTCCTCGAAGAGGTGCGTCGCACCCTCGATCAGCGTGAGCCGCTTCACGCATCGCAGCTGGGCGTGGGCCTCGCGGTTGAACTCCAGCACCTCGAAATCGTGGCTGCCCACGATCAGCAGGGTCGGGGCCCCGACCCGGTCGAGCCAGAATCGCGCGAGGTCCGGTCGCCCACCTCGCGAGACGACCGCGTGAATGCGGGCCTCGCGTGCCGCCGCGACCAGGGCCGCGGCTGCGCCGGTGCTGGCTCCGAACAGGCCGATCGGCAAGCGCCGGGTCGGGGTGTGCAGGCGACACCATCGGCTGGCACCGAGCAGTCGGTCGGCCAGCAGCGTGATGTCGAAGACGTTGCCGCGGTCGTCCGCCTCCCGGGGCGTGAGCAGGTCCAGAAGCAGGGTGGCCAGACCCGCGCCGTGCAGCGACTCGGCCACGGCCAGATTGCGGGGGCTGGCTCGGCCGCTTCCGCTGCCGTGGGCGAACACCACCAGCGCTCCGGCACCATCCGGAACGCTCAGGCGTCCGTGCAGGTCGGCGGTGCCGGTCCGGACCAGCACCTCCTCCGAGGTGGTGACGAGGGTGGTCATGGCACTTCAGGCGGCCAGTTCGGGTTCGACCGCGGCCTTGTTGAGCGACTCGGCCAGCTTGCTCAACTTGCCGTCCATGCCGTGCTCCTCGTCGAGCGACTTCTGGAGCAGCGACGCCACGTGGCGAAGCCCCAGCACCTTGGCCCAGGTCCTTGCGCAGCCATAGGCCGCGATCTCGTCGTGTTCCAGATGCTGGATGGCGGCCACCAGGGCGGCATCCCGCACGTGACCATCCACCTCGGGCATGGACGCGATCTCCACGCAATCCTGCCGAAGGCCCCGCATGCAACCGGTGGCCCCGTTGCGGGGCCTGGCTTCCAGTTCCACGAAGGCACGGTCGAGGCGTGCGATCTGCTCCCGCGTCTCCTCCGCATGGGCGCGGAGCAGGCGATTGAGACGGGGATTCTCGGCGCACTTCTGGAGCCGCTCGAGGACGGGGAGGCTCTGCTTCTCGGCACTGGAGAGCAGCGACAGTTCGCGGAGCAGAAGATCGTGCAGCGTGTGGAGGGCCATGGTCGTCTCCTGGGCGGGGGTGCGGACCGGTCAGAGGTAGGGATCGACCGTCATGCGGTCATCCACCCGACGCACGCCGGCCATGAACTGGGCGGTGCGCTGGGCGGCGCTCTTCTCCGCCCATGAGCGCACGGCGCCGGTCAGGGTCACGGTCCCGTCCGAGACGGTCACGCCCAGCTGCCGGGCCTCGCGCTCGGATTGCCGGCGGAGCGCGTCCTCGATGCGCCGCTTCACCTCGTCGGCCCGAACGCCGGTGGAGGCCACGCTGATCTGGTTCGTCACGCCCCGCACGCCGGTGAGCCGCTGCACCGCGCGCTCCGCGTTCAGGCGATCGCTCCAGAGGTCCACGGTGCCCTGCAGGGTCACGTGGCCGCCGGACACGGTGGAGGTGATCCGCTGGTCGGGCACCAGCACATCCACCTGCAGGGCGTGGCGCACATCGGATGCCAGCCGTTCGTCGGTGCGCTCCCAGATGGCCGGGATCCTCACCTTCATGTCATCCACCACGTCGAGCACGCCATACACGCGGTGGGCCGCGTCGATGGCCGCCAGCTTCTTCGGGTAGGAGGTCAGCGTGCCCGTCAGGGTGACGATGCCGCTCTTGACCTGGACGCCCACCTCGGTCTCGTCCACGGTGGTGTCGCAGGCCAGCTCGGCCAGCACGTCGGTCTTCAGGGTGGCGTCGGACTTGGTGGCGGTGATCGTCATGGGTTCGCTCCGTGGTTGGGGTTCGTGGTTCCGCATGGCGCGGGGCACGAAGCGAACGTAGACCCTCCACGTGATCGCGTGGGCCCGCCCGGGCGGTTTCCTCGCTCTCCCGGGGCGCTCACGAGATCGTCGAAGTGGCCTGATTCACTCCCTGGGTGAGGCCGCCGTCTCGCCCAGCACGAACATGGCTCGCTGCACGAGCGACGCGAACGCGGCATCGTCCAGCGTGCGCTCCGCATCGTTCCAGGTGGCCACCACGGCGAACCACTCGCCTTCGGCGGAGCGAAGCAGATGGGTGAGGTTGATGACCCCGGGCTCCGAGCCTCCCTTGAAGCCCACCCACGGGAACCGCTCCTCCGAGATGGCCAGCCCCCGTTGGATCGACAGGGCTCCGCGCAGCCCGGCGGCCTCGCCCTGATCGGTGTTGCGTCGAAGCCAGTCCATGGCCCGGCACAGGTCGGTCGCGCTGGCGAACCACTCCACGCTGTCCACCTGCCGAGGCTGGGCGAAGGCCAGCGGGTTGATCGAGTCCGGCGAGAGTTCGCCCGTGGGCAGTCTCTCCTTCAGGAACGTCCGGCGGGCGAGGCCTACGCGAAGCTCGACGAGCCCGCCCGCCGGACGTGTCCACCCTCCACGAACTTCAGCCGGAACATCTCGCCGGTCGAGAGGAAGGGCTGGGTGCGGGCAGGGTCCCTCATGCCCATCGTGGACAGCATGGCCTCCACCCGCTCGCGCGTCAGCGTGGCCATGAGCAGGTCGGTGGCGGTGTTGTCGCTCGCCGAGATCATCAGGTTGGCCGCGGTGTCGAGCGTGACCGGCGAGCCATCGGGCCAGTCCTGCAGGATCCCCGAGGGCAGGGAGCGGGTGGCCGGGCCCAGGGTGACCACCTCCGAGACGCGTCGACGGCCCTCCCCGACCTCGCGCACCAGGGCGCCCAGCACGTACAGCTTGAACGCGCTGCCGATGGCCAGCGGCGCCTCGGGTTCCAGCGTGGCCAGCGGCACCGGATCGCCATCGCCAAGCTTCCATGCACCGAAGGAGACGCGTCCGGGCAGGGCCCGGAGCGCCTTCACGGCATCGGTCAGGTCCCGCATCATGGGCACGGGAGCGCCGAACAGGAGCGTGGTCACCTCGAAGGGCGGCTTGTCGTCCACGGCCAGCGTCATGGGCACCACCAGATCCTTCCCGGTGATCAGGTCGAAGGTGCCTGCATGAGGTCCCTTGGACGACGTCGGCTGCACGGCCTTCACGCCGCCGCACTTCTCGAAGAACTGCCGGCCGATCATCGCAAGCCGCTCGTCACTCACCTGCGCGGAGAAGGACGGGTGGAAGAGATCCTCCGGCCATGCGGGCTTCTCGGCGATCACGCCGGCCGCCTGCTGGGCACGACGCGAGAGCGGTTCATCGGCCCGGACCGGACTCGCCAGCGGCAGGGCGAGCAGCGCAACCACCAGAAGCGATCGAAGGGTCATGTCGTGAAGCGTAGAGGTTGGCGTCAGGGCCCGTGGGCGACCAGCATGGAGAAGGGGGGCAGGCTCACCTCGCCCGACACCGTGCGCAGCGTGGCGGTGCCCGCCAGCTTCGCATCCACCACCACCTGCCACGTGCCCGCCGGAAGGCGAAGGGCGCGCGGCGTGGGCTCGCCGTTGTAGGCCACCACGATCGTGCGCCACGCGTCACCGGACACGGATCCATCGATGGTGAAGGCCAGCGGCGAGTCGCCGTCCAGGAAGCGGATCGCCTTGCGCACCTCGGCGTCATCGCTCATTCGGAAGGCCGGGTGGGCCCGTCGCAGGGCCACCAGGCCGCGCACGAAGTCATGCACGTCGCGGTACTCGGCCTTGCGCTGCCAGTCGAAGCGGTTCACCTGGTCGCCGGCGTCGTAGCTGTTGTGGTTGCCGCCCTTGGTGCGGGCGAAGTCGCAGCCACCGTGCAGGAAGGCGATGCCCTGGCTGGTGAGCACCATGCCCATCGCCAGGCGGGCCATGGCGCGGCGGGTGGCGTCGTCGGCCGAGGGCTGGGCCTTCGCCAGCTTGTCCCACAGCGTCAGGTTGTCGTGGGCGCTGCAGTAGTTCACGGTCTCCGTCGGCTCGCGCGTGAAGTCGTCGATGGCGCCCATCACGCCGCGCTTCACCGCGCCGGCATCGCCGCCGGGCCCGGTGGCGAAGCCGGTGGCCGTGCCATCGAGGTCGCCGCGGATCGCGTTTCGCAGGTGGTCGTTGAACACGGCCATGCGCGTGCCCTTCTGGGCGCCCTTGCCGAAGCGGATGGGGCCGCCGCCGGTCCACGGTTCGCCGTAGAGCGTGGCGTCCCCCCGCAGGCCGGTCACCCTGGCGCACGCCGCCTGGACCGTCTCGGGCGTGTGCGTGCCGATCAGGTCGAAGCGGAAGCCATCCACGCGGTAGTCCCGTGCCCAGTGCTCCAGGCTGTCCAGGATGTACTTCCGCACCATGGGCCGCTCGTCGGCGATGGCGTTGCCGCAGCCCGAGTCGTTCAGCAGCGAACCATCGGGCGAGGTGCGGTGGAACAGGAAGGGCACCGTCTGGTCGAAGGGCGACCACCTTCCGGTGCTGTTGGAGTGGTTGTAGACCACGTCCAGGATCACGCGGATCCCTTCGCCATGCAGCTGCTGGATGGCCTGTCGCAGGTCGCGGATCGGCTGCAGCGGGTCGCCTTGCCGCGTGGCGTAGTCGCTCTCGGGCACGTTGAAGAGCGCGGTCCAGTAGCCCCAGTTGTATTCGCGAGGCTTGTTGGTGGTGAAGTCATGCACCGGCAGCAGGTGCACCGCGGTCACGCCAAGGTCCTTCAGGTGGGCAAGCCCCGTGGTGGCGGGTTCGGCGCCGCCGGCCTGCACCAGGCCCAGGTACGTGCCGCGCAGTTCCGCCGGGCACGCCGGATCCGACACCGAGAAGTCGCGCACGTGCACCTCGTAGATCACCTCGTCGGTGGGCTGGCGGAGTTGCGGCGCCGCGGCCTCCTTCCACCCCTGCGGTTCCAGCCGCTGCATGTCGGCGAACACCGAGAAGGCGCTGTCGTTGGTGGCCGCCACGCAGTGAATGTCGGGCACCTCGCGGTCCTCGCCGTAGCTGTGGAACCGCATGCGGTACCGCGTGCCGTGCAGGTCGCCCGGGATGGTGGCCTGCCAGAGGCCGCGATCGCCACGCTGCATCGGAATGGTTCGGGAAGGCCTGGTCGCGTTTCCCTCGTACAGCAGCACATCCACGCGATCGCTCACCGGGCTCCAGGTGGCCAGCTGGGTCGACTCCGGGCGGCAGCGGGGCCCCAGGCGCGCATCCAGGGGGGTGAAGCGGGCATCGTCGAGCACGCCCCGCGCGAACACCGTGGTCGCATCCATGTCCGGAAGCTTCAGCGTCAGGGCGGCGATGTCGTCGGCATCCACCGCCGGGGTCACCTTGAGTTCGTACAGGCTTCCCGTCTTGCCCACGCGGCTCGAGCCGCTGATGCGCGGACCGCCCTTCGCCTCGCCCCGGAGCAGCAGGGTGGCCTTCTTCAGCTGCTCGGGCGTCAGCGGCTGGCTGGTGGCCAGCGTGAGGCGATTCGGCGAGTCCAGGAACGCGCCCTTCACCCTCGGGGTCAGGTCGATCTGCGCGGGGTCGGTGTAGACCTTCGGATCGCCACTGAGCAGCCAGACTTCCTGCAGAGGTGAGGATTCGAACGACACGCCACGATCGCCGTCGATGTCCTTGGCCTGCCAGTCGCCCTGCCTCACGATGAAGCCCGCACCGCTGGGGGCCTTGTCGAAGGTGATGACCGCGAAGCGGCCGAAGTCGTCGCGACGATCGAATGCGAAGGCCTTGCCTTCGCCGGCGCCCGGCCAGCACCAGAGATTCCAGCCCTCGTAGTCGCCGCTGGGCCTTCGATAGTGGACCACCAGCACGCTCGAACCCTTGGCCACCTTCAGCGTGGGCAGCACCCGCGGGAAGTCGGCGGCGGCGGCGGGGAGGGTGGCCAGGAGCAGCGTGACCGCGGCGATCACGCCCCGCAGGAAGGTGAGGCTCATGGCGGCGAGCGTATCCCCGACACGCGCGCCGGTCATCGCTACCCTGCCGTGGCATGCACGCCCCCGTCCCGCAGGCCGATGCCCATGTCCGCGATCGTCTCGACCTGCTCCTGCAGGTGGCCGAGCAGGCCGCGGAGTTGACGCGTTCCTACTTCCAGAGCGACCGGATCCGGGTGGAGAGCAAGTCCGACGAGAGCCCGGTCACGCAGGCCGATCGCGAGGCGGAGCAGCTCATCCGCGGAGCCGTGAAGGCCCGCTTCCCGGGCGACGGCTTCCTGGGCGAGGAGTTCGGTCGCCAGCCCGGCGGCAGCGGGTTCGACTGGGTCATCGATCCCATCGACGGCACGGTCAGCTTCGCGGCGGGGGTGCCGCTCTACGGATCGCTGATCGGCATCGAGCACACCGCTCCGGATGGCACGCGTCGCGTCGTGGCCGGCGTGGCCAGCATGCCGGCGCTGCGCGAGCGCGTCTGGGCGGTGCAGGGCGGCGGCGCGTGGTGGGAGCGGCAGGGCATGCCGAGGGTGCCGGCCCGCGTCTGCGAGCCGCGTCCCTTCAAGGACTGCATCGCATGCACCACGGGCGTGGAGTACTACCGCCGCACCGATCGCATGGGCGTGCTTCGCCGGCTGGAGGAGACCTTCGGCCGCATGCGAGGATGGAGCGATTGCTATTCGCTGGTGCTGCTGGCCACCGGCCGCTGCCAGGTGGCGCTTGACCCGATGATGAATCCCTGGGACTGCGGTCCGTTCCCGGTGATCATCGCCGAGGCGGGCGGCGTCTTCACCAGCTGGAAGGGCGAGCCGGGCATCCACGGAGGCGACTCGGTGGCCTGCCATCCGGCCATGCACGAGGAACTGCTGCGGCTGCTGCGCGGCTGAACGCCGGATCAGCCCACCACCATCGCCTCGCCCGCCAGGCCAGGCCCGAAGGCCATGCCCACCCAGGGCCGCGGCACGGCTTCCCGCTGCAGGCGCTCCAGGATGAAGAGCAGCGTGGCGCTCGACATGTTGCCGAAGTCCTGGAGGATGGCCCGACTTGCCGCGCCGGCCGTCTCCGGCAGGTGCATCGAGGCAAGCACGGCCTCGATCACGCGCGGCCCGCCCGGGTGGATGGCCCAGCCGCCCACCTGCATCGGCTGCAGGGCGTGACGCGAGAGCATCGCCGCGATCCAGGGGCCCACCCGTGCCTGCAGGATCTCCGGCACGCGCGCCCCGAGCGTCATCTCGAAGCCATGGTCACCCACGGTCCACGCCATCTGGTCGCGCGAGTCCGGCAGCAGCACGCTGTCGAACGCGAGCAGGCCCGGGGCCCCAGGATCCATGCCCACCACCGCCGCGGCCGCGCCGTCGGCGAAGAGGGTGTTGGCGATCAGCCGGTCGAGCCGGTCCCCGTAGTGCAGGTGCACCGAGCAGACCTCCACGCAGCACACCAGCACGCGAGCCTGCGGATCGGCACGCACCATGGCCGTGGCCACCGCGAGCGCGTTCACCGCGGCATGGCAACCCATGAACCCCACATGCGTGCGTCGCACCGTCTGCGGCAAGCCGAGATCCTCCACGACCCACTGATCCGGGCCAGGGGCCTCGAAGCCCGTGCAACTGGCCGTGACCACGTGGGTGATGCGGTCGGCGGGCGTGCATGTACGGGCCAGGGCCTCCCGACAGGCTGTCGCCGCCATCGGCCGGGCCGCGGCCGCGAAACGCCGCATGCGTGCGGCGGTGCCCGGCCCCAGTCCTCTCGCATCGGCTGGATAGAACGAGGGTTCACCTGCCCGGTCGGCCGCGTGGCAATGCCGGCGCTCGATGCCGCTTCGACGGGCAAGTCGTTCCGTCACGGCTCGGTCCACGCTCGGCGGCGCGATCCGATCCGCAATGCCCACCCACGCGGATTGCTCCAGCGCACGATCGGGCACCGCGGTGCCCAGGCCCAGCAGCGCAGGACGCGTCATGCCCGGCATGGTGTCTCATGCTCCTCGTGTGCGGCACCCAGCGATTCCGCCACTTTGGCGGCCATGCCAGGCAGCATGGTGGCTGATCCGATCGCGGCTTGCACCAGCAGCGGGTGCCGAAGCATGCACGCCACCAGGCTGCATCGCATGCGGGCCTGACCGGTCAAGGCCCGCACGCGCGCCGTCCACGCATCGGCGCTGGCCTGGCCACGGAGCACCGCGGCGGCGTGGGTGCCGGCGGCCGCTCCGGTGGCGAGCGCCCAGCCCATGCCCTCGCCTGTGAATGGTTCCACGTAGCTCGCGGCATCGCCGGCGACCAGGATGTCGGCGTCGTGCAGGTTGCGGCGGCGCCGCCACAGGGCCGCCGTGCCGTGCCATGTCGCATCCCGCGCGGCGCGGGCATCGCGCAAGGCCGGGCCGAGCAATCGCGTCATGCAATCCTCCACGCGGCCGCATGCCCGCAGGGCATGGGGTCGCACCGCGGCGGCCACGTCGATCCGGCCGTCCGGCAGCCGCACCATGCCCACGTAGCCCGCGTGGTCCACGCGCATGTGGATCTCGCCTTCCTCCACATCCACCGCGCCGGCAGCCAGGAGTCCGCCCACGCCCATGCGGCTGGTGCGCTGCACGCGCCAGGCGAAGCGGGGGTTGTCCCGCAGCGAAACCCCCTGGAGGCCGTCCGCCACCACCCGCATGCGGGCCTGCACGGTGTGCTCGCCGCCCGGGCCTCGAAGACGGTTGATGCCATCACCCTTGACGCAAGCCACGAACGGCCACGCGAGGATCACGCCCGCTTCCGCCGCCGCACGCAGCAGCCGGCCATCCAGCTGGGCTCGAGACAGGACCAGCGTGTCCCGGCGAGGCACGCGCGCGGCGCGGTCTCCGCAGGCCAGGCGGACATGGCGAATCGGGCTGGCATCCTGCAGCACCCCGGCCAGTCCGGCCAGTCGCAGCACCGTCTGGCCGCGAGGGGCCAGGCAGCATCCGCACACCTTCTCCCGCGGGTGCACCACGCGGTCGACCAGCATCGTCCGCAGCCCGGCACGGACCGCCGTGATGGCGGCCATGGATCCTGCGGGCCCGCCGCCCACCACCAGCACGTCCACGCGGTGGGGCAGGTCGCTCGCGAGGGTGACTGCCGGAATGTCGTTCACGCGGGTTCCCCGGGGCCGCGCTCCCACCACAGACGCCAGCGGACGGCATCCGCGACTTCAATGCACGCGCCATGCAGGCCGGCGTCCGCGGCCAGGGTCCGAATCTCGGCCGGCTGGTGCGCGGCGCGCACGCTCGCCGTGGCATCGTGGTGCACCACGTCACTGCGGGTCAACGCGCGAGAACCCAGCCACGCCAATCCGAGCGAGGTGCGCGTCCGCCGGAGGTCCGTCACCCCCACGGCGTGTCGTGCCGCCCTGCGCATGGCCTGCAGGATCCGAACCACGTCGGGCCCATCGAAGTGGTGCAGGAAGAGGCTGTTCATGACCAGATCGGCCTGTGGCAGCGACCCGTGCAAGGCATTCACCTCGATCGCCTCGCAGGCAAGGCCCGCCGCCCGGGCTCGATCAAGCCCGTGCCGCACCGCATGCGGGCTGCAGTCGCACAGCGTCCACCGAAGCCGCACGCCCGCCCGCACCGCGACGGCGTGCATCCTCGCGGGCAGGTCGGCGGCACCGCTGGCCAGATCGAGGATGTGCAGGCTTCCGTCCAGCCGCTCCGCCAGCGCGCGAATGCGCGGCCAGAGCACCCGATGGGAGCGAGAGATGGCGTTGAGGCGAGCCAGGCCCCGCAGGGCGTCCTCGTGGGCCCGCGGGGGCAGGGCGGGATCGTCCATGCGCTCAGGGACCCGTGCCCGGGCCAGCGTCACGGACTCGTCCCCGGGCGCGCGGTGGCGAAATCCCGTCTCCGCGCGATCACGCGCCCCGGTCCCGGTAGCTCGGCGGAGCCGCCCATCGCATCTTCTCCACCAGGGTGTCCCAGTAGCTGCGATCCGGGTTTCCGATGAAGCGGGCCGAGGTGTGGTGCCGACCCACCAGCAGGCGGTCGCCCCGGGAGAGCGGCACGATCGCCTGCCCATCCAGCACCAGGGACGTGCCCTCGTTCACGCGAGCGGCCTCGATGAGGATCTCCAGGTGGCTCGGCGCCACGATGGGTCGGAACGCCAGGCTGTGAGCGCAGTTGGGGGTGACGATGATCGCCTCCACGTCCGGCTGCACGATCGGTCCGCCCGCGCTCACGTTGTACGCGGTGCTGCCCACCGGCGTGGCCACGATCACGCCATCGCCCACCAGGTCCGGTCCGGGCCGATCGCCCAGCGTGAGCCTGAGCTCGATCATGCGGAACGGCGCTCCCGCGGTGATGGCGGCCTCGTTGATGGCCAGTCCCTCGTGCACCAGGTCGCCTCGGGCGTTGCGCACGATCGCCTCCAGCACCATGCGGCTGCGGACCACCGGATCCTCGCCGAAGATCATGGCCGCATGGCGCCGCAGTCCGTCCATGTCGAACTCCGCCAGGAAGCCCAGTCGCCCGAAGTTCACGCCCACCATGGGCACGGCGCGCTCGATCAGGCGGCGGCACTGCGCAATCAGGGTGCCATCGCCACCCAGCACCACCACGCGATCGAAGGTGGTTCGAGAGGGCACCGGGCGCTGGTCGGCGTCCAGTTCCTCCACCAGGCGACCGTGCTGGCCGATGATGCGGCGCACCTCGTCCAGGGCCTCGGGCACGCCCGAGCGGCTTCGATCCGCCACCAGGAGCACGTCACTCATGCGACCAGGCCCTTCGTCAGCCGCAGGAAGGCCGTTTCAAGATCCGTGGCGGCCTGCTGCATGCTGGTGAGCCGGAAGCCTGCCGACACGAGGCGGGCGGGCAGGTCGCTCAGGGGCACGCCCGCGGCCGGATCCAGGGTCACGTCGAGGCGGGTCTGGCCCTCGGCGGGAACCAGGTCCACGCGGGCGATGCCGGGGACCTTCCGCAGCAGTTCGGCCGCCTGCTCGTGACGGTCCTCCAGCGTGAGACGCACCAGCGTTCCGCGATGAGCCCGTGCCATCGCGTCCTTCATGCGGCCCGCGTAGACCAGCTTGCCCTGCTCGATGATGCCCACGCTGGTGCACAGTTCCGCCAGCTCCGGCAGGATGTGGCTGCTGATGAGGATCGTCTTGCCCATGCGACGGAGCTCCTTCAGCAGCTCGCGCATCTCGATGCGGGCGCGCGGGTCCAGACCCGAGTTGGGCTCGTCCATGAGCAGCACCTTGGGGTCGTGCAGCAGCACCCGCGCCACGCTGAGTCGCTGCTGCATGCCGCGGCTGAGCCCGTTCACCTCGCTGAATCGCTTGTGCTTCAGGTCCGTCAGCTCCAGCACCTCGCCCACCACCTTGTCGCGAGCCTTGCCGTGCGTGCCGTAGCAGGCGGCGAAGAACTCCAGGTACTCCTGCACCACCATGTCCTCGTACGCGCCCATGAAGTCG
>RFOC01000150.1 GCA_009926815.1 Planctomycetota bacterium | reverse complement strand
AGCTGGTCGCGATGCTCGTTCAGCAGCGCGATCGAGCGGTCCACGTCATCGAACGGGATCACCACCACGTCATCCATGGCGGACTGCGGCGCACCGTGCACCAGCGGGACGCGGTTGGGATGATCGGCCGAGCCCCAGTCCTTCGGCGTGGAGCCCTGGCTGGTCTCCACGTAGTCGTAGGCGCCGTGGTAGGCACCCTCCACCTTGGCGATCATGGGCCGGCCAGTGAAGGCACGGGCGGCCTTCAGGGCGGCCATCACCGCCTCGGTGCCGGAGTTCACGAAGCGGATCCGGTCGAAGCCCTCGCTGCGCGAGCACATGTGCTCGGCGTGCAGCACCTCCTGCTCGGTGGCCATCATGAACGCGGTGCCGCGGGCAACCTGCGCCGCCACGGCCTGCGTGACGGGCGGATAGGCGTGGCCGTGGATGAGCGAGGCCACGTTGTTGGCGAAGTCGATGCGGGTGACGCCGTCGATGTCGGTGACTCGGCAGCCGCTGCCATGGGCCACGTAGGGCGGCACGGCGCTCCACAGCACGGTGTTGCGGCTCACGCCGCCAGGCATCACCTTCTTGGCGCGCTCGAAGAGCTGGGCGCTGCGGCTGGCGGTGGCGTCGGTGGCGTTGAGGCTCATGTCAGGCTCCGGTCCGGCGTGTGGAATTTCGCAGGATGGGCGCACCGGTGCGCTCCTGCACGAAATCAAAGGCCACGCCGGGGGCGAGTTCCACCAGCGCGAAGCCCCTGGGCGTGATGTCGATGACGGCCAGATCCGAGTAGACGCGGGTAACCACGCCGCGACCCGTCAGGGGGTAGGTGCATCGCTCCACCAGCTTGGGCGAGCCCTCCTTGGTGACGTGCGTGGTCATCACGAACACGCGCTTCACGCCGGCCACCAGGTCCATGGCGCCGCCCACGGCGGGGATGGCGTCATCCGCACCGGTGGACCAGTTGGCCAGGTCGCCGTTGGCCGCCACCTGCAGGGCACCCAGCACGCTGAGATCCAGGTGTCCGCCGCGGATCATGGCGAAGCTGGTCGCCTGATCGAAGAACGCGGCGCCCGGCATCATGCTGACGCGTCGCTTGCCCGCGTTGATGAGTTCGGGATCTCCCTGCCCGGCCGCTGGAGAGGGGCCCATGCCCAGCAGCCCGTTTTCCGTGTGGTAGACCAGCGTCCGGCCCGCAGGCACGAACTTCGCCACCAGTTCCGGGATGCCGATGCCCAGGTTCACGTAGGAGCCGTTCTCGATGTCCTGGGCCACGCGCTCGGCGATGCCCTCGCGGCTCCAGCCGAGGGTGGCCTCCTGCGACCTGCCCTGGGGCGCCGCGCTCATGGGTAGCTCGCTCCCGCCTCGTTGAGCGCGGATTCAAGCGCCGGCGAGGGCACGTGCACCACGCGGTCCACGAAGATGCCCGGCGTGACGATGGCCTCGGGATCGAGTTCGCCCGCGGGCACGACCTCGGCCGCCTGCACGATGGTGACCGTGGCGGCGGTGGCCATCATGGGGGCGAAGTTCCGGGCGGTGCGATGGAAGAGGATGTTGCCGTGCGTGTCCGCGATGCGGCCCTTGATCAGCGTGAAGTCGGCGCGAAGGCCATGCTCGAGCACGTGCTCGCGGCCGCTGAACTCGCGGGTCTCCTTGCCCTCGGCCAGCGGCGTGCCCGCGGCGGTGGGGGTGTAGAAGGCCGCCACGCCAGCGCCGCCCGCGCGGATGCGCTCGGCCAGCGTGCCTTGCGGCACCAGTTCCAGCTCCACCCTGCCGGCTCGATAGAGATCCGGGAACACGGTGGATCCGGCGGTCTTGGGGAACGAGCAGATCACCTTTCGCACCCGGCCCGCACGCAGCAGGGCGGCCAGGCCCACCAGACCCGTGCCCGTGTTGTTGCTGATCACGGTCAGGCCCTTCGCGCCCTGGTCGATCAGGGCGTGAATGAGCTCGATCGGGCTGCCGGCCTCGCCGAAGCCGCCGATCATGATCGCGGCGCCGTCGCGGACGTCCGCCACGGCCTCGTGGGCGCTGACGACCCGCTTGTCGATCATCGGCAGGCGGGGGCCGGCGGGGCGGCGTGCGTGACGCGGGCGCTCTTCACGCGGTCGTAGTCGTACAGGCCCGCCTCGTCGAAGAGCACGCGATCGGCGTAGCCGTCGAACCAGAGTGCCTCGGGATTGCGGCCCACGATGCACACCTTGCCCTTGTCGGCGGCCTTGCCCGAGCTGCGCAGGATCTTGAAGAGCACCACGCCGTTCTCGCTGCCCTTGAGGCCGGGGATCGGCTTGCTGGTGACCGCGTTCACCTCGGTCTTGCCCTTGTAGTGGGTGATCGAGAGGCGAGCATGCTGCTCGACGCCCGAGAGGCCCTTCTGCGACTCGTTGAGGATCTGCCAGGCCCGCTCGATGGGCACGTTGAACGCGCGGTAGGCGATGATGTCGCGTCCGCAGAAGAAGTAGTGGTTCTCGCCGCCGGCGCGCTTGAACTCGCGCTGCAGGATCCGCAGCGCGTCCGGGTCGTCGTTGATGCCCTTGATGATGGGGGACTGGTTCTCCACGCTCAGCCAGCCGCGGCCCGCCAGCCGGCGCATGGCCTCGCCCGTGGCGGGCACCCACTGCAGGAAGCCCTGTCCATTGCGGAGGTACTCGCCGCCCGCATCCTTGGCCAGGAACTCGTCGGGGTGCTCGAAGTGCACCACGATGTGCAGGCCCACCTCGGGATAGGCCTTGTGGAAGTTGTCCAGCATGGCCACGAACGACTCGTCGAATCGCTGCGGGTAGAAGGCCATCTCCTTGGTGCCGATGCGGATCGACTCCACGCCGGCCTCGGCCAAGGCGGCCAGCCAGGCGGCGATCTTGGTGTTCTGCAGCACCATCGGGTCGCCGCCCGACATCAGGATCTCGCGCACACCGGGTGGCGGCCGCCGTTGCCAGCCACCTCGGCGTTGAACCGCTTGATGTAGCCGACCACGTCGGGGATGTTCGCCAGACCCTTCTTGGCCACGGTGCCATCCTGCCGCTTCACTTCCTTGCGGGCGATGAGTTCCTCGCGGTAGCAGAAGCGGCAGTGGGCGGAGCAGGTGCTGATCACGTACAGCAGGCCCATCTCGTACTTGTGCAGCATGCCCTCCACGGGGCTGTAGTCCATCTGGAAGCCCGGGTCCTCGCTGCCGGCCAGGTCAAGGGTCTCGGCCGGGTCGGCCTTCACCAGGCGGCGCAGCGGGGCGCTCTGCTTGGCCAGCTCGAAGTAGTGGCGCGTCACCTTCACCGGCATGCGCTTCTCCAGGTCGCGCTCCGTGCCCTTGAGCACGCGCAGCTGCACCAGTTCCTGCGGCGTGTACAGGCCCAGCATGTCCGCGGGCACCTTCTCGCTCAGGAAGGGGTCGAGGCCGTTGATGATGTCGCGCTCGTGGCGGGTGTCCTGGACCGTGGCGAGGAAGTCCTGTTCACGCTTCGTGGGGGTGTAGGCCTGATCCATGGTGGTACCTCGGGTGAAGGGCCCGTGCGGGCGGTGGACGGAGGCCCCGTTCGGCGGGGGCGAAGCCCAAAGGTACCACTCCGACCGGCGAATTCGAGCACGCCGGCCCCGTGGCACGGAGTCCGGAAACGAGGGAATCCGACGCGTCAGCCCTTCAGGCTGGCCATGTCGATCACGAAGCGGTACTTCACGTCGCTGCGGAGCATGCGCTCGTAGGCCTGGTTGATCTGGTCCATGCGGATCCGCTCGACATCGCAGGTGATGCCCCGCTGGCCGCAGAAGTCGAGCATCTCCTGCGTCTCGGCGATGCCGCCGATCAGCGATCCGGTCAGGATGCGCCGTGGCATGATGAGACTGAAGGCGTGGACCTGCTGGGGCGATGGCGGCACGCCCACCACGGCCATCACGCCATCGAGCCTGAGCGTGGCCATGTAGGCATCGAAGGGGTGATCCGCGGAGACCGTGTCCACGATCAGGTCCAGGCTGCCGGCCATGGCGGCCATCGCCGCTGGATCCTTCGAGAGCACCACCTCGTGCGCCCCGAGCCGCTGGCCATCGGCCACCTTGCTCTCGCTGCTGGTGAAGAGCGTGGTGTGGGCGCCCAGGGCACGGGCGAACTTCACCCCCATGTGGCCCAGGCCCCCCAGACCCACGATGCCCACGCGCTTCCCGGGGCCCGCGCCCCACTTGCGAAGCGGTGACCAGCTGGTGATGCCCGCGCACAGCAGGGGGGCCGCACCGGCTGGATCGAGGCCACTGGGCACCTTCAGCGTGAACGCCTCGTCGCACACCACGCGCTCCGAGTAGCCGCCGTAGGTCATGCCGCCGAGGTGCTTGTCGGGCGCGTTGTAGGTGAAGGTGGCGCCGCGCTGGCAGAACTGCTCCAGGTCGCGCCGGCAGTGATCGCAGGTCCGGCAGCTGTCCACCATGCAGCCGACGGCGGCAAGATCGCCCACCTTGAACTTCCGGACCGAACCGCCCACCCGGCGAACCCGGCCGAGAATCTCGTGTCCGGGCACCACCGGGTACGTGGTGCCGCCCCACTCGTTGCGGGCGATGTGCAGGTCGCTGTGGCAGACGCCGCAGAAGAGGATGTCGATCTCGACGTCGGTGGGCAGCGGCTCGCGGCGCGCGATGGCATGCGGGCCCAGGGGGGCCGTGGCGGACGGGGCGGCGTAGGCCTTGGTGTTCATGGCCGCAGGATAGGAATGCGGAGAGCGGCCCGAACGGCTAGACTGTGCGACCCTGCGGGGTGTAGCTCAGCTTGGCTAGAGCGCTTGGTTCGGGACCAAGAGGTCGCAGGTTCAAATCCTGTCACCCCGACTCCTCAGCACGAGAGCCGAAGGCACAGCCTTCGGCTCTCCGTGCTTCGTCGCCTGGGTGTCCGTCCCGGCCTGCGGTGTCAGCCTGCGGCCTCGAGTGACTTGCTGCCTTGTGCCTTCTGGCAGGCCTCTCGCCAGCCGTGGCGGAGGCCCGCCATGAAGCGCGCCGCGTAGGCGGGGCCGTCGCAGAGTGCGGAAGCGTTCATCGATCCTCGCAGCGTCCGCCGCCATTCCGCCAGCCGCGGCCGGTCCGCGGCCACGGCCGCCGCGAGCCGCGCGAAGTCCGCCGCATCCTTCGCCACCCATTCCGGATGACCCACGGCGTGCAGCAGGCTGGCGGAGACGCGTGCCGCGTGTCGATCACCCAGCGTGGTGATCACGGGCACGCCCATCCAGAGCGCCTCG
>RFOC01000149.1 GCA_009926815.1 Planctomycetota bacterium | reverse complement strand
TCCGTCGCCGCACCGCAGCCGGCGGAGCCGGCCGCGGAACTCTCGGGACGCACCGTCAAGGAGGACACTGGATGGCAGCAGCGCATGGAAGGCGGCTCGAGCCGCGCCGGCGGCAGGATGTCGCCGGACGGCATGGGCGTGTCGGATTCCGCATCGGACAGCGTCGACGGCCCGGAGAGGATCGCCTCGATCCTGTCCGGCTCGGTGCACAGGCACGAGCCGGACGCGCCGATGGTCGGCGGTTCGGGTGGGGTGGTGAGCGTGGAGACGCAGACCACCGCCACCGTCGTCGTCAAGCAGCACGCCAGCGTGCTTGACCAGTCGAACGCGTCGCTCATGGGCGACGCGCCGGCCTGCGACGGCTGCGGATCGATCACGGTGCGCAACGGCACCTGCTACCGCTGCCTCAACTGCGGCAACAGCATGGGCTGCAGCTGAGCGGCGGATCACGGACAACGCCCGTCGGCCTCGTCACTGCTCCGAAGGCCGCTCGGGCGCACGCACGCGATGGGGGACAGTCCCCCGGAGGGACCAAGGTCGGCGAGTGGATGGACCCTCCTTGCACTGGTCGGACGAGCACGGAGACCGCTTGTCCCGACCCCTCGACCGCGGCCAACACCGGCGGCCGCATGGTCCGGAACGGAAGCCGGACCAGTCGAGGTGGCCCCCCTCCGGGCCTGCCCCCATCGCGATTCACGCTGGAACTCCGACTCCAGCCACGAGCGACCCCGATGCGAATCGGGGTCGCTCGCTTGGGGGGGAACCTCCGGCCGATACACTCCGCTTCGCAATGCCCATCGTCACCTCGATCCAGCCCTTCACGCTCTGGCGGAACACCGGCTTCGCGGCCCTCTGCCTGATCTTCGCGCTCTGGGGCTGGTACGACTACGAATACAAGATTCCCCGGCTTGAACGGGACTCCGCCGCCTATCAGGCGGCCAAGGACACCCGCTCCAACCTGGAGAAGGCCGCGGAGACGGCGGAGCTGCGGCCCGAGCAGATCACCGAACTCGAGGCGGCCCGCACGGTCCTCGACGACATCAAGGACCGCTACGGCAACGCCGTGCCCAGCAAGCCTCAGGCCTACGACCGGCAGGTGCAGCTGTGGCTCTACATCATCGGCTGCGGCGTGCTGGGCGTGCCGATGTTCGCCTGGCCGATCGTGAAGACCATGCGAAGGCCGTACCGGCTGGATGATGATGGAACGCTGCGCACCCCAGAGGGAACGTTCCCGGCCGAGCAGATCGTGGACATCGACATGACCCGCTGGTGCAGCCCCACCGGCGACCGCCGCAGCACGTGGACCGCCAAGCTCATCCTGAAGGATGGCCGCAAGGTGCTGCTGGATGATCACGACCATCGCAACATGGACATGATCATCGGCGCCTACGCCCACCGGTTCCATCCCGACCAGTGGACCAAGACCGCCAAGCGCGTGGGCGAGGCGTCCGTGCCCGACCCCGCCACCGGATCCACCAACGCCTGAGGCGACGCCCATGCAGGGCACCACCGAACCGACGACCCCGCTCGAGAAGCGAGACCGCTGCGCCGACCTGCCGCACCGCCCCCGCGTGTGCTGGGCAAGATGGGCCTGGATGGCCATGACCGCGGCGTGAAGCTGATCGCCCGCCTGCTCCGCGACAGCGGCGTGCACGTGATCTACAGCGGGCTCTGGCAGACGCCCCGCAGCCTGGCCATCGGCGCGCGGGACGAGGACGCCGACTGCATCGCCTGCAGCATGATGAGCAACAGCCACCTGGTGCTGGTGCCGCGACTGCTGGAGGAGTGCCGCAAGGTGGGCCGACCGGACATGCCGGTGAACGTGGGAGGCATCATCCCGCAGGAGGACGTGCAGACGCTCCTCGATGCGGGGGTGCGGCGGGTCTACCACACCGGGGCCGGCCTCGAGACCATCGTGGACAGCGTGCGTGAGGTGGTGAAGCCCCACGCCCCGCTGCAGGGCGCCTCGGCCGCGGCTTCGCTGGCCCGCCGGATCTCCATGGCGCACGCGAAGCCGTCCGGAAAGGCGCAGGGGCGCAGACCCAGGCGAGTGGTCGGCATCACGGGCGCTCCCGGCGCAGGCAAGAGCACGCTGGTGGCCAGCATGGCCGGCGAGGCCGTTCGCCGCGGACGCCGGCTGGCCGTGATCGCCTTCGATCCCATGAGTCCCATCACCCCTGCTGGGCGACCGGCTCCGCGTGGACTTCAACGCCGTGGATGAGGGCGTCTTCTACCGATCGCTCGCCATCGTGGGCGAGGACTACGCCAGCCTGGCCGGCTTCGACGACGTGATCGTGGAGACCGTGGGCGCCGGCCAGAACGACGTGGCCATCCGAAACCACGTGGATCGCACCGCCGTGGTGGTGGTGCCGGGCATGGGCGACAGCGTGCAGATGGACAAGGCCGGCATCCTGGAGATCGCGGACGTGTTCGTGGCCAACAAGGCCGACCACGCGGGCGAGGCCAAGCTGGTCAGGGAACTTCTGGACATCGCCTCCGGCCGGCCGATCCTCGAGACCATCGCCACGCAGGGCAAGGGCGTGGTGGAACTGCTGCAGCAACTGCTGCCGGACTGATCGCGCCGCCGGGTGCTAGATTGGATGCCCTTTCCACGGAGGCATCCATGAGCCAGTCCGCCAGCGCACGCATCCTCGCCCGCGACACGAATCAGGCCCTGGGCATTGGCCAGTACGCCATCGACTTCATGCGCGACGGCCGCCCCGACGCCTCCGTGCTGGAGCGCACCAGCCTCTTCTTCACGGACGCGGTGCTGTGCGGGGCGAGCGCCCTGGCCCTTCGCACCAACGCGCCCACCCTGCTTCGCAACGAGGCCCTGCGGTACCCGGCCCGCAAGGGCGTCAGCGTGTTCGGCAGCCGCAAGGCCGTGGCGCCCGAGAAGGCCATCGTGGCCAATTGCGCGGCGGTGCGCGAATGGGACAGCAACGGCACCAACTTCGGCTACCGACCGGAACTGGCCCACACCGCCGGCGAGTTCGGCCACAACGACTTCTACGCCGTGCCCGTGGCGGCGGCGCAGCTGGCCGGCGAGGACGGCGCCTATGCCCTCCGCGGCATGGTGTGCCTGGACGAGATCCGCGGCCGCCTGGCCGAGGTCTTTTCGCTCAAGACCTACAAGATCGACCACGTGGTGCACGGGGCCATCGCCAGCGCCGCGGTGTACGGAGCCATGCTCGGCGCCAGCGCCGACGAGATCGAGAGCGCGATCGGCATGTTCGTGGCGCACGCCATTCCCTGGCGGGCCATCCGCGCGGGCAAGCAGCTCAGCGACAGCAAGGGTGCCAGCGCCGCCATCAGCACCGAGTTCGCCATCCTGTGCATGCAGCGGTCCATGCGCGGCTTCCTCGGGCCTCGCGACATCTTCCGCAACCCCGAGAGCATGTTCCGCCAGTTCGTGAAGACGAAGGGCGAGAGCCCGTTCGACCTGCACCTGTCGATGGGTGGCGGCGATTTCACCGTGATGGGCATGCACTTCAAGCTGGGCCTGTACGAGCACCAGAGCGCCGGCGCCCTGCAGGGCATGATCGACCTGGTGCAGCGGCACCCGGAGATCGCGGGCAAGCCCGGCGCCATCCGCCGCATCCTGATCACGGCCTACGAGCCCGCCTTCGGCATCATCGGTGATCCAGCCAAGCGGGATCCCAAGACGCGCCAGAGCGCCGATCACAGCATGGTCTACATCGTCGGCACGCTGCTGCGGAAGGCGGCGGAGCGCGTGGCCGCCAAGGGCGCCGCCGCGCTCGGCGGCGGCAACGACGAGGTGTGGAAGAGCCTCATGCTCGGGCCCCACGACTACGGTCCCGAGGCCATCGCGAACGCGGACACGCGCACCCTCATGGCCAAGATGGACTTCGAGCACGGCGGCGTGGAATACGACCGTCGCTATCCCGAGGGCATCCCGACCAGCCTGAAGGTGGAGATGGAAGGCGGCGCCACCTTCGACAGCGGCCTGGTCATGTTCCCCGCGGGCCACGCGCGCAACACCACCGCCGACCTGCGCGGCATCCTGGACGCGAAGTTCGCCCTGCTGGGCAAGCTGGCCATGGACAAGCCGAAGAGGACGATCCGCCAGCTGCTCGCCGTGGGCGAGATGGGCCGGAAGGATCTCGCCCGGATCCACGACTTCAGCATCGAGGATCGCGGCGCCTTCGAGTGACGCTCAGGCCCGGGGCTTGGGCGTCGGCGACGTGGGCGGCTGCGTCTCCGGCCGCGGCGGCGTGAACCGGGCGGCCGGCAACTTCCCCTTCACGAAGTCGATCGCCCGCTCCAGCTGCGGATCGCGGCGGGCCTGACGGTCGGCGGGCGTGATCTCCACCTCGATGTCGGGCTTCACGCCCTCGTTCTCGATCGCGTAGCCGCGCTGCGGCGTCCAGTGGCCGTATCCCGGCTGCGAGGACATGCCGCCATCGGTGAAGCCCTTGTCCATGTTGATGCCGACCACGCCGCCCCAGGTGCGGGTGCCGATCAGCGTGGCCGCGCCGATCGTGCGCATGGTCTCCGGGAAGATGTCGCCGTCGCTGCCCGCATCCTGGTCGATGAGCACGGCGATGGGACCCAGCGGCGCAGCCTGCGGGTTGGTGGTCACGCGGCCCTCGCGAGGCACGGTGTACGACCAGGGCCGCCGGGCCAGCCGCTCCGCGATCACGGGGCTCACGTAGCCGCCGCCGTTGTTGCGGGCATCCACCACCCAGCCTTCACGATCCACCTGCGGATAGAACCCCCGCATGAAGGCGATGATCCCGTCCGTGTCCATGTCGGGCAGGTGCATGTAGCCCAGGCGGCCTCCGCTCCGCTCCGCCACGGCTCGGCGGTTCGCCTCGACCCAGTCCAGGTAGCGCAGCTTCGACTCGTCCTCGGGCAGCGTGCACTGCACCAGCCGGGTGCGGGTCCCCTGCGCATCATCGGCCACCTCGAGCACCACGGGGCGACCCCCGCAGCCCACCAGCGCCTCGCCCGGATCCCTCTCGCCATCCATGGGTCGTCCGTTCACCGAGCGGATCACCGTGCCGGGCTTCACGCCGCGGAACGGCGCGGCGAGCGGGCTCTCCGGGCCACCTTCGGCGCGTCGATCGGGCAGCACGCGCGCGATCGTCCACGCGCCATCGCGTCGCTCGAGATCCGCGCCCAGCACGCCCACGCTCACCGATTCGGGCTTGCGGAAGGTCTCGCCTCCGTGGATGTAGACGTGGCTGTTGCCCAGCTCGC